>NZ_JBEHZD010000849.1:0-2291 GCF_040240285.1 Streptomyces sp. HSW2009
GGATACCCGGGTGGCGCGGCGCGCCCCCGCGGGCGCACCGCCGTCGGCGGCGTCGCCGGGGCGCGGGTGAGGGCGATGTGCACCCGTCGCGCGCCGGAGTGCTTCACCGCGTTGGTGACGGCCTCACAGACGATGAAGTACGCGACGGCACGGACCGCGGTCGCGGGCTCGGCCGGCAGCCCGTAGTCGAGGCGCACGGGCAGGCCGGAACGCTCGGCGACGGTCTCCAGGGCGGCCCGCAGACCCGCCTCGTCCAGCACCGTGGGGTACACCCGCCAGGCCACCTCGCGCAGTTCGTCCAGGGCCTGCCGGCTCTCCTCGTGGGCCTGGGCGAGCAGGGCGTGGGTGCGCTCGGGGTCCTGGCCTCGGCGGGCCCGCCCGAGCAACATGCCGAGCGCCACCAGCCGCTGTTGCACCCCGTCGTGCAGGTCGCGCTCGATGCGGCGACGCTCGTCGTGCACGGCGGCCACCACCCCGGCCCGGCTGGCGGCCAGTTCCGCAATCCGCCGGTGCAGGGCGTCCTGCGGGTGGACGCCGAGGAAGTACCAGGCCAGCCGCTGCTCCAGGGCGACGACGCCGAACAGGCTCTGGGCGGCGAGGAAGAGCAGGAACAGCCCGCCGATCGCGGAGGAGATCTGGGCCACCCGGTTGTGGTCCTCGAACATGAACCAGCCCCAGACCAGCAGCGATCCGTACCCGGCACCGACCAGCACGGAGAACACCACGAGACAGCCGAGCAGCCCCAGCAGCCAGCGCACGGCCAGATAGCCGAGCGCCCTGCTGCCGCCGAAGTCGGAGCCGATCTCGACATCGAGGAAGTACGCGAGGCGCCGCCGCTCCCACTGCACCAGCCGGCGCGCCCCGCGCTCCACGACGCGCAGCAGCGCCTGCCGGGCCCGCGGCCAGACGAACACGCACAGCAGCGCGAGGCCGCCCAGCGCGGCGTAGCCGAGGCCGAGCAGGGCCGTGCAGCCACCGACGGCAAGCCCGACCGACACCCGCAGCCCCTGCCCCACCCATCTCCGCATGCCTCGAACGCTAATCGCCCCCATCCCCCGGCGCACTGAGGATTTCCGCAGGTCGAGACTGTGGCGAACGTCAGGTACGGGCCGACGCGGGGCGCTGGGAGGGGACGGCTGGGGTGGCCGCGGCCGGCCCGTGGCCCGGGTGGCCGGTGTGAGCGGTGCGGCGGGGCCGGCCGCCGGCGAGCTCCGGCGCGACGCGCCCACCCCGCCCGCACGACGGTGCACCCCGTGCACCCCGTACGACGCGTACGACGCGTACGACCGGCCCGCTACGCGTCAGCCACCCCATCCCCCACCCTGCCCGCGGCCCCCGTCCCCACCGCGTCCACCGCCTTGCGGAACTGTCGGACGATCTCCTCACCGGCGGCCACCCCGCGCTGGGCGAGGGCGCTCACGTGCGGGGCCGACCACTGCGCGGCGGCCAACTCGCCGTGCCCCGGGCGCCAGCCCTGGTCCGCGGCGAGCAGCAGGTCCGCGTCGAGCAGTGCGTCGCCGGCGCTGAAGACCCGCGGGGCGTCGGTGCGGCGCGCCACCTCGGCGACGGCCGCGCTCTTGGTCAACGGGCGCGGCACCACGTACAGCTTGCGGCCCTGCAAGGAGACGCCCCAGCCGCGCTGGTCGGCCCAGTCCGTCAGTTCCTGCACCCACTCAAGCGGCAGCAGCGACCGCTCCACCACCAGATAGGCGAACAGGTCCTCGGCGACCCGCTCCTTGAGCAGCCACGCCGGGTCGGCGGTGGCCACCAGATGGGCCCTGACCTCGGCCAGCCCGGCGGATGCCGCGCCCAGCGCCCGGCTGACGGTGCGCTGCCAGTCGGGGTCGGTGCGGCCGTCCACGAGCAGGTGGCCGCCGTTGGCGCAGACCGCGTACCGCGGCGGCGGGCCCGGCAGGTGGATGCGCCCGAACTGCTCCCGGGTGCGGGTGGTGGCGGGCACGAAGTCGGCGACCGTGGCCAGTTCGGCCAGCAGCCCGGCCGCGGTCTCGGTGAGGTACGAGAGCGGCTTGCCCTGGTAGACCTCCACGCACAGCAGCCGCGGCGCCTGCGCGTCGGGCACCTCAAGGTCGAGCGCGGCGGCCGAGTAGATCAGCGTCCGGTCCAGGTCGCTGGCGACCAGCGGCCGGCCGGCCCCGGTCCCGGTCCCGGTCCCGGCGCTGGTGACGGTCGCGGTGGGGGGGCGCCCCCCCCCCGGGGGGCGGGGCCCGGGGGCCCCCCCCGGGGGGGCCGGCGGCCGGGGGGGGGGGGGGGGGGGGGGGCCCCCCCCCGCG
>NZ_JBEHZD010000085.1:0-19694 GCF_040240285.1 Streptomyces sp. HSW2009
GGGGGGGGGGGGGGGGGGCGGGGGGGGCCCCGCCCCCCCGGGGGGGGGGGGGGGGGGCGGGGGGGCGCGGGGGGGCCCCCCCCCGGGCCGCGGGGAGGGCGCCGGGCGCGGAGCCGGAGCCGGTCCGCTCCTCCACGCGGGGTTGATAGGCGGGCCGGCGGGAACGCCGGCAGGTCGTACGGGCTGGTGGGGCGGCTCTGACGGGCGTACGAGGACGGGCACGGTGGTGGACCTCGTACGGCGGGGCGGGTGTGGTCAGAGCCGGGCGCAGGTGATCAGCTCCGGTCGCGCCGTCGGGCCGGCGCCGGGCGTCGGCTGTCGGAGGGGTTCCGTACGCTTGAGCGCGTGCAGGAACTCCATGACGCCCCCCTCGCCCCGCTGACCACCTTCCGGCTCGGTGGGCCGGCTGCCCGGTTGACCACGGCCACCACCGACGACGAGGTGATAGCCGCCGTGCGCGCGGCCGACGACGCCGGCACGCCGCTGCTGCTCGTCGGCGGCGGCAGCAACCTGGTCATCTCCGACAAGGGCTTCGACGGCACCGCGCTGCGCATCGCCACCACCGGCTTCGTGCTCGACGCCGCGGGCCCCGACGGCCGCCCCACGCTGGAGCTGGCGGCCGGCGAGAACTGGTCCGAGGCCGTGGCGCGTACGGTCGAGGCCGGTTTCGCCGGGGTCGAGTGCCTGGCCGGCATCCCCGGTTCGGCCGGCGCCACCCCGATCCAGAACGTGGGGGCGTACGGGCAGGAGGTCTCCACGACCATCACCGAGGTGGTGGCGTACGACCGGCAGACCGGCGACGTGGTCACGATCCCGAACGCGGAGTGCGGTTTCGCCTACCGGCACAGCCGCTTCAAGCAGGAGCCCGACCGGCACGTGGTGCTGCGGGTGCGGTGCGCCCTGGAGGACGCGGACGGGCTCTCGGCGCCGCTGAAGTACGCGGAGACGGCGCGGTCGCTCGGCGTGCAGCCCGGCGACCGGGTGCCGGTGGGCACCGCGCGCGAGACGGTGCTGCGGCTGCGCGCCGGCAAGGGGATGGTGCTCGACCCGGAGGACCACGACACCTGGTCGGCCGGCTCGTTCTTCACCAACCCGATCCTCACCGCGGCCGAGCACGCCGCGTTCCTGGCCCGGGTCGCGGAGCGGCTCGGCCCGGACGTGGCGCCGCCGGCCTACCCCGCGGGCGAGGGGCTGACCAAGACGTCGGCGGCCTGGCTGATCGACCGGGCCGGCTTCACCAAGGGGTACGGGCAGGGCGCGGCCCGCATCTCCACCAAGCACACGCTGGCCCTGACCAACCGGGGCGCGGCCACCACCGACGACCTGCTGGCCCTGGCCCGCGAGGTGGTGGACGGGGTGCGCGCCGCCTTCGGCATCACGCTGGTCAACGAGCCGGTGATGGTCGGCGTGGAACTGTAGGGCGGCTCGCGCGGCCGGCCGCCTAGGACTTGGCCTTGGCCTTACGGGGTCTGGGCCGCGGTGTCTGACCTGCGCGCCCGGCCTGTGGTGGACGAGCCCGCCGCCGGGCGGTTGCCGCCGTGACGCCGACCGGCGGGACCGCCGAGCCGGTCCGTACGGCCCGTACGGGGGCATGGGGACACGGGTCGGGCCGGCCGGGCGGCGGCCCACCGACGACGGGCGGACGGGTCGGGCAGGCCGGGCGGCGGCCCACCGACGACAGGCGGACGCGCCGCGCGGCGGTCGGCGGCTAGTAGTTCGCCGCGCCCACCGCCTGCCGCACCGCCGCGCGCTCGTCCAGCAGCGTCAGCATCGCGTGGGCCAGGTCGGCGCGGGAGATGCTGCGGGCGTTCGGCACGTTGGAGCCGATGGCCGTGCGGTAGTGGCCGGTGAGGGGCCCGTCGAGCAGTCGCGGCGGGCGGAGGACGGTCCAGTCGGTGGACGAGGCGGCGATGACGCGCTCCATGACGGCCAGGTCCGCGTAGATCTTTCGAAAAGCGGCCCTGATCAGCGGAAACACCAGTTTTCTGCCCAGCAGGTCCTCGCCCGGCGGGATCTCGCCGACCGGGGCTGCGCTGATCGCGACGAAGCGCTGTACGCGGCTGGCCGCCATGGCCTGGAGGATGCCGCGGGTGGCGGCCGACGCGATGCCCGCCCGTTTGTTGGTCGGTGCGCCGACGGCCGAGAGCACCGCGTCCCGGCCGGCGACGGCGGGTCGGAGGGCCGCCGCGTCGGTGAGGTCGGTCGCGGTGATCACCAGCAGGTCGGGGTGGGCCACCGTGAGCCGGGCCGGGTCCCGGACCACGGCCGTGACCTCGTGTCCCGCCTGCACCGCCTGCTGCACCAGATGGCCGCCGGTGCCGCCGGTGGCCCCGAAGACTGTGAGTCGCATGGCCTTCCCTCCAGGGGTGGGTAAGTATTCACTCACCACTAGGGTGAGTACTCGCTCACCGCTACGTCAAGTCATGCCGGACCCGGCCCGTCGAACCTCGGCGCGGCCACGTCACCAGGGAGCCTCGCCATGAAGCCCACCCGGGCCCGGATTCTGGAAGCCGCCGAACGGCTGCTGCGCACCATCGGGCTGGCCCGCACCACCACCAAGGAGATCGCCCGCGCCGCCGGCTGCTCCGAGGCCGCCCTCTACAAGCACTTCCGCAACAAGGAGGACATCTTCGTCCACGTACTGGAGGAGCGGCTGCCGAGGCTCGGGCCCCTGCTGGCCGAGTTGACCGAGCATCCGCAGGAGCGCGACGTCGTCGACAACCTGGCCGAAATCGTACGGAGGGCGGCCGAGTTCTACGCCTCCAGCGTCCCGATCGTCGCGGCCCTGTACGCGGAGCCGACGCTGCTCCAGCGCCACAACGAGGGGCTGCGGGAGATCGACGCCGGCCCGCGCCGCCCGCTGGAGGGCCTGGCCGCGTACCTCAGGACCGAACGCGCCGCCGGCCGCATCCGCCCCGACGCCGACTGTGACAGCGCCGCCGCCCTCCTCATCGGCGCTTGCTGCCAGCGCGCCTTCCTGCTCAGCACGGACGAGAACGAGCCACCGCTGGAGGAGTGGGCCGCGGACCTCGCCCGCTGCGTCCTACGCGGCCTGAACTGAGCCCCTGACCTGCTCCTACGCGGTCGGGCTCGGTTGCCGGCCCGCTCGGCCCGACTCAGCCTGGCCCGGTCTCCGGCCTTGCTCGGTCCGACTCGGTCTGGCTCGGCCTAGCTCGGCCCGACCGGGGCTGCCCCGCTGGCTCCGCCCGGCCTGCCCCCGCCTGCCCGACCCGCCCGGCAGTCGTGACCCAGCCGTCCCAGCCACCCCAGTCGACTCAGCCGCCCCAGCCGAGCTGGCTCACCCGGCAACCCCAGCCGATCCGGCTGCCCCAGCCGCCCGGCTGCGGCCCCTCCGTACACCCCACCCGTACGCCCCGCGCTACGCCCCCGCCGCCAGCCAACCGTCGATCTCTGTGATCAGCGCATCCCTGACCTGCGGCGGGGCCGCCGAGCCGCGGACCGACTGGCGGGCCAGCTCGGCCAGTTCCTGATCGGTGAACCCGTGCACCTCGCGCGCCAGCTCGTACTGGGCGGCCAGCCGCGACCCGAAGAGCAGCGGGTCGTCCGCGCCCAGCGCCATCGGCACCCCCGCGTCGAACAGCGCCCGCAGCGGCACGTCGGCGGCCTTCTCGTACACCCCGAGCGCCACATTGGACGACGGGCACACCTCGCAGGTCACCTGCCGGTCCGCCAGCCGGCGCAGCAGCCGCGGGTCCTCGGCGGCCCGTACGCCGTGCCCGACCCGGGCCGCGTACAGGTCGTCCAGGCAGTCGCGCACGCTGCTGGGGCCGGCCAGTTCGCCGCCGTGCGGCGCGGCGAGCAGACCGCCTTCCCGGGCGATGGCGAACGCCCGGTCGAAGTCGCGCGCGAAGCCGCGCCGTTCGTCGTTGGAGAGCCCGAACCCGACCACGCCCCGGTCCGCGTACCGCACCGCGAGCCGGGCCAGCGTGCGGGCGTCCAGCGGGTGCTTCATCCGGTTGGCGGCCACCAGCACCCGGATGCTGAGGCCGGTGTCCCGGCTCGCCGCGTCCACCGCGTCCAAGATGATCTCCAGCGCGGGGATGAGCCCCCCGAGCCGGGGCGCGTACGAGGTCGGGTCGACCTGGATCTCCAGCCACCGCGAGCCGTCCCGCACGTCCTCCTCGGCGGCCTCGCGCACCAGTCGTTGCAGGTCCTCGGGGGTGCGCAGGCAGGAACGGGCGATGTCGTACAGCCGCTGGAAGCGGAACCAGCCGCGCTCGTCGGTCGCCCGCAACTTGGGCGGCTCGCCGCTGCTGAGCGCCTCCGGGAGGTGTACGCCGTACTTGTCGGCCAGCTCAAGCAGCGTGTCCGTGCGCATCGAGCCGGTGAAGTGCAGGTGCAGATGGGCCTTGGGCAGCAGCCGTAGGTCCCGTCCGGGTGCGTCGGCGGTGCGCCCGCCGGGAGAAGTGAGGGCGGGGAAGTGCAACATCCCCAGATTTTGCCGCATGGTGCGACGCGCCCGGAACCCGCTTTCACCGATCGGATGGGCGGCCCGTACGCGCGAACGGGCGCCCGGCACACGCCGGACGCCCGTTTCGACCAGGCCGCCGCAGGGCCAGGACCCGCCGTCAGCGGGCCTCGGCCAGCAGCTTCTGAATCCGCGCCACGCCCTCGACCAGGTCTTCGTCGCCCAGCGCGTAGGACAGCCGCAGATACCCCGGGGTGCCGAACGCCTCGCCGGGCACCACCGCGACCTCGACCTCTTCCAGGATCAGCCCGGCCAGCTCCACCGACGTCGCCGGCCGCTTGCCGCGGATCTCCTTGCCGAGCAGCGCCTTGACCGAGGGGTACGCGTAGAACGCGCCCTCGGGCTCGGGGCACTCCACGCCCTCGATCTCGTTCAGCATGCGCACGATCGTCTTGCGCCGCCGGTCGAACGCCTCCCGCATCGCGGCGACCGCGTCCAGCTCCCCGGACACCGCCGTCAGCGCCGCCCGCTGGGCCACGTTGGAGACGTTGGACGTGGCGTGCGACTGGAGGTTGGTCGCGGCCTTGATGACGTCCTTGGGGCCGATCACCCAGCCCACCCGCCAGCCGGTCATCGCGTACGTCTTGGCCACGCCGTTGACCACGATGCACTTGTCGGCGAGCTCCGGCACGACCACCGGCAGCGAGGAGAACTCGGCGTCGCCGTAGACCAGGTGCTCGTAGATCTCGTCCGTCAGCACCCACAGGCCGTGCTCGACGGCCCAGCGGCCGACCGCCTCGACCTGCTCGCGCGGGTAGACCGCACCGGTCGGGTTCGACGGCGAGACGAAGAGCACGACCTTGGTCCGCTCGGTGCGGGCGGCCTCAAGCTGCTCGACCGAGACCCGGTAGCCGGTCGTCTCGTCCGCGACCACCGGCACCGGCACGCCGCCGGCCAGCCGGATCGACTCCGGGTAGGTCGTCCAGTACGGGGCGGGCACGATGACCTCGTCGCCCGGGTCCAGGATCGCGGCGAACGCCTCGTAGATCGCCTGCTTGCCGCCGTTGGTGACCAGCACCTGGGCCGCCTCGATCTCGTACCCCGAGTCGCGCAGCGTCTTCGCGGCGATGGCGGCCTTCAGCTCGGGCAGTCCGCCGGCCGGGGTGTAGCGGTGGTTCTTCGGGTCGCGGCAGGCCTCCACCGCGGCCTCGACGATGTAGTCGGGCGTCGGGAAGTCCGGCTCGCCCGCACCGAACCCGATCACCGGACGGCCGGCGGCCTTCAGCGCCTTGGCCTTGGCGTCCACGGCGAGCGTGGCGGACTCGGAAATCGACCCGACGCGGGCCGAGACCCGGCGGTCGGTGGGAGCGGTCTCTTGCGGAGTAGCAGCGGTCATGCCTGCATCGTCGCAGACCGGCCGGGAGGGCGGCACGGCGGTTTGGCAGGCCATCGCGTTTGCCGAACGTTCGACGGGGGGCCGTTGAGCACGTACACTCATGCGTCGTCGGGTCCCAACAACCGCATCCGTCCACGCACTCCGTGGAACCGGCCGGATGCTGTACGTTGGGGGCCACAAAGGGTCGTAGCTCAATTGGTAGAGCACTGGTCTCCAAAACCAGCGGTTGGGGGTTCAAGTCCCTCCGGCCCTGCTACACACATCCAGCACGTACGGGTGTGTGCATGCGTAAGTAACTCAAATGCACCGCTGTGCGGCCGGACCGGACGCGGCACGGCCACGACCCGGATCAGGTGAGGACGAGTGACGGAAGCCCTTGGCTCCACCGCAACGCCTGAAAGCGGTCGTCCAGAAGACGATGAGGCCGCCAAGAAGGGCCGCCGTGGCGGTAAGCGCGGGAAGAAGGGGCCGTTCGGCCGCCTCGCGCTCTTCTACCGTCAGGTCGTCGCGGAGCTCCGCAAGGTCGTCTGGCCTTCGCGCAACCAGCTCTCGACGTACACCACCGTAGTGATCGTCTTCGTCGTCATCATGATCGGTCTTGTTACCGTGATTGACTACGGGTTCAACGAAGCCGTCAAGTACATCTTCGGCTGATCCCGCGTAGGGCTCCGCGCACCCGCGCGGCGCCCCTATCGCACGTTCCACCCCTCTTGATAGCCAGGAAGAAGCAGCCACCGTGTCTGACCCGAACCTGAACGAAGCCATCGAGCCCCGCGAGGGCGAAGAGGCTGCGGCGACGGCCGACCCGGCGGCTGTTCCGGCCGACGCGGACGCCGCGGCGGTTGCCGCCGAAGCCGAGGGCGTGACCGAGGACGACGACACGGTCGCCGACGAGGTCGAGGGCGGGGACGAGGCGGCGGAGGAAGCCGACGCCGACGACGCGGCGGACGCCGAGGAGTCCGCGGACGCCGAGGAGTCCGAGGACGCGGCGGACGACGCCGAAGCCGCGGACGAAGCGGCCGAGGACGCCGAAGAAGAGGTCGAAGAGGTCGCCGTAGACCCGGTCGAGGCGCTGCGCGAGGAACTGCGCACGCTGCCCGGCGAGTGGTACGTGATCCACACCTACGCGGGTTACGAGAACCGCGTGAAGACCAACCTCGAACAGCGCGCCGTCTCGCTCAACGTCGAGGACTACATCTTCCAGGCCGAGGTGCCGCAGGAAGAGGTCGTCCAGATCAAGAACGGCGACCGCCGCACCGTCCGGCAGAACAAGCTCCCCGGCTACGTGCTGGTCCGCATGGACCTGACGAACGAGTCCTGGGGCGTGGTGCGCAACACCCCCGGCGTCACCGGCTTCGTGGGCAACGCCTACGACCCGTACCCGCTGACCCTGGACGAGATCGTGAAGATGCTCGCCCCGGAGGCCGAGGAAGCAGCCGCCAAGGCCGCCGCGGCCGAGGCCGGCGTCCCGGCGCCGAGCCGCAAGGTCGAGGTCCAGGTGCTCGACTTCGAGGTGGGCGACTCGGTCACCGTCACCGACGGTCCGTTCGCGACGCTCCAGGCGACGATCAACGAGATCAACGCCGACTCGAAGAAGGTCAAGGGCCTCGTCGAGATCTTCGGTCGCGAGACGCCGGTCGAGCTCAGCTTCGACCAGATCCAGAAGAACTGACCCTTCGGTCACACCAGCCACTGCCGAGCAGGTCGGACCAGCTCTCCCAGGCCCCCGCGAGGGGTCGCGGGCAGCCGTCTGACCTGCTCGGTTTTTGGCCGCATAGCTATACCCGTTATCGTTGTGCGGTATGCCTCCATCCGGAGCACCGGATGGGTGGGCGAAAACCTCTCACTCAGACCCGGAGAGAGCACATGCCTCCCAAGAAGAAGAAGGTCACGGGGCTGATCAAGCTCCAGATCCAGGCCGGTGCCGCCAACCCGGCTCCGCCGGTCGGCCCCGCGCTGGGTCAGCACGGCGTCAACATCATGGAGTTCTGCAAGGCCTACAACGCCGCGACCGAGTCGCAGCGTGGCATGGTCGTGCCGGTGGAGATCACGGTCTACGAAGACCGTTCCTTCACCTTCATCACCAAGACTCCGCCGGCCGCCAAGCTGATCCTCAAGGCCGCGGGCGTGGACAAGGGCTCCGGCGAGCCGCACAAGACCAAGGTCGCCAAGATCACCCGCGACCAGGTCCGTGACATCGCCACCGCGAAGATGCCCGACCTGAACGCCAACGACCTCGACGCCGCCGAGAAGATCATCGCGGGCACCGCCCGTTCGATGGGCATCACGGTCGAGGGCTGATCACCTCCACGTCCCCGGGGCCACGGCCCCACTGTGGCAGGGCCAGGCGCTGGCCCGGACCACGACTCCAACCCTGACTCGCGGCGGCAGCCGCGGGTGTGACTCTCAGGAGCAGCAGTGAAGCGCAGCAAGGCTCTCCGCGGCGCGGACGAGAAGATCGACCGGGAGCGGCTGTACGCCCCGCTTGAGGCCGTCCGTCTCGCCAAGGACACCGCCAGCACCACCAAGTTCGACGCGACCGTCGAGGTTGCCATGCGGCTGGGCGTTGACCCGCGCAAGGCCGACCAGATGGTCCGCGGCACCGTGAACCTGCCGCACGGCACCGGCAAGACCGCCCGGGTCCTGGTCTTCGCGACCGGTGACCGTGCTGCTGCCGCGGAGGCCGCGGGCGCCGACATCGTCGGCTCCGACGAACTGATCGACGAGGTCTCCAAGGGCCGTCTCGACTTCGACGCCGTCGTCGCGACCCCGGACCTCATGGGCAAGGTCGGCCGCCTCGGCCGCGTGCTCGGCCCGCGTGGTCTGATGCCGAACCCGAAGACCGGCACCGTCACCCCCGACGTCGCCAAGGCCGTCACCGAGATCAAGGGCGGCAAGATCGAGTTCCGCGTCGACAAGCACTCGAACCTGCACTTCATCATCGGCAAGGCGTCGTTCGGTGAGCAGCAGCTCGTCGAGAACTACGCCGCGGCACTGGAGGAGATCCTCCGTCTGAAGCCGTCCGCCGCGAAGGGCCGGTACATCAAGAAGGCCGCGGTCTCCACCACCATGGGCCCGAGCATCCCGCTCGACTCGAACCGCACCCGCAACCTCCTCACCGAGGACGACGCCGTCTGATCCGCTAGTCGGCAGCGCGTATGCACCCGAGCCCCGCATCTCCGCCTTCGTGGAGATGCGGGGCTCACGCATTGCGGTCTCCCGTGGCTCGGCTACCCTCCTAAAGGAAGTAAACGTGGGTTAAAGAGGGGGACTTGTGCGTAATTCTCGGATGGCAGCACGGCTGGGTACCCGCGCCGCCGCGGCGGTGGGCGGGCTGGCGCTGCTGGCCGGCCTGACCGCGTGTGGCAGCGACTCGGGCGACGACGGCGCCAAGAAGCCGATCGGCAAGGTCGACGAGGCCCCCAAGAACGCGATAGCCGCGCTCCAACTGGCCTCGCAGAGCACCACCAAGCAGCACTCCGCCAAGGTCGACGGCACCACGGTCATGGGGGACGCGACGTCCACCATGAAGGGGAGCATGGACTGGTCGAACGGCATGCGCGCCTCGATGACCCTCACCCAGTCCGGCGCCACGGCCGAGCAGCAGGGCGTGAGCGGCCAGCCCCGCGAGGCCCTGTATACGCCCGACGCGATGTACATGAACCTCGGCGACCAGCTCGCCAAGGCCCCGCAGGCCGCTGGCAAGCACTGGCTGAAGTACGACTACGCCACGCTCGCCGAGCAGGCCGGCCCCGCCGGCAAGTTCCTCAAGGACCAGATGCAGAACACCGACCCGGCACGCGCCGTGCAGGTCCTCATCGCCACCGGCAAGGTGCGCGAGGTCGGCAAGGAAGACGTACGGGGCACGAAGACCACCCACTACACGGGCGTGGTCAATGTCTCGGAGCTCGCCGAGATGCAGTCCGAGGACCTGTCCAAGGAGGACCTGGCCGGGCTCCAGGAGCAGCTTGAGCAGGCCGGCACGGAGACCGAGACCATCGACCTGTGGATCGACGGGGACAACCTGCTGGTCAAGAAGCGCGAGCAGGCGGAGAGCAGCACCGGCACCTTCGACGCGACGGTCTTCTACACCGACTACGGCACCCCGGTCACGGTCGAGCTGCCGGACGCTTCGGACACCGCGGACTTCGCGGACGTCATGCAGCAGCAGTAGGGACCACCGGGGGACCGGCCGGGTCCCAGAAGGCATCGAGCGAGCGCTGAGCAAGGGCAGCGGGCACGTCCGGCAGTCCGGATTTGCCCGGTCGCGATGCCTTCACGTACTCTTCCACAGAAGCCAAAGACCGCTGGTCGTCATGGTGTCCTGCAAGGGATGCGGTGACCGAAGGATTCCGCTAGCTGCGGACGGCCTGCGCAGGTGACTGTGGATGAGTTCCCGGATTCTTTCCGGTTGAGCCACGCCCCGTGCGCCTGCGCCGGGGCGTTTCGTTTTGCCCAGTCTCCTTCCTTCAGCCAGTTCGGTCCGATCACCCGGAAGGAGGCCGAGACTCATGGCGAGGCCCGACAAGGCTGCCGCGGTTGCCGAGCTGACGGACAAGTTCCGTAGCTCCAACGCCGCAGTGGTCACGGCGTACACCGGTCTGAGCGTTGCGCAGCTCAAGGAGCTGCGGCGCGCTCTCGGTGAGAACGCCCAGTACAGCGTGGCGAAGAACACGCTGACCAAGATCGCGGCCAACGAGGCCGGGATCAGCTCGCTCGACGACCTGTTCACGGGTTCGACGGCGATCGCCTTCGTCACCGGTGACCCGGTGGAGTCGGCGAAGGGTCTGCGTGACTTCGCCAAGGAGAACCCGCATCTCGTCATCAAGGGCGGCGTCCTTGACGGGAAGCCGCTCTCCGCGGAAGAGATCAGCAAGCTTGCGGAACTTGAGTCCCGCGAGGTTCTGCTCGCCAAGCTGGCGGGCGCCATGAAGGGCAAGCAGTCCCAGACTGCCGCGCTCTTCCAGGCGCTTCCCTCGAAGTTCGTCCGCACCGCGGAGGCGCTTCGTGCCAAGCAGGCCGAGCAGGGCGGTGCCGAGTAATTCGGCTCACGCATTGACCGTCGCCTAGGGCGACGGTCGCAGCGGGCCCGTCTACGGAGCAATGCCGTCAGGCACACGCCCGCCGACATGTACATCCGGCACCAGCCGAATTAGTGGAAGGACCGCCATCATGGCGAAGCTCAGCCAGGAAGACCTGCTCGCTCAGTTCGAGGACATGACCCTCATCGAGCTCGCCGGCTTCGTGAAGGCCTTCGAGGAGAAGTTCGACGTCACCGCTGCCGCCCCGGCCGCCGTCGTCGCCGCCGGTGCCGCTGGTGGCGCCGCCGCCGAGGCCGTCGAGGAGAAGGACGAGTTCGACGTCATCCTCACCGGCGCCGGCGACAAGAAGATCCAGGTCATCAAGGTCGTGCGTGAGCTGACCTCGCTGGGTCTGAAGGAGGCCAAGGACCTCGTCGACGGCACCCCGAAGCCGGTTCTTGAGAAGGTCAACAAGGAGGCCGCGGACAAGGCCAAGGAGTCCCTTGAGGGCGCCGGCGCCTCCGTCGAGGTCAAGTAAGACCTTCCCGCACGCGCTCCGGCGCGTGGCTTGAGTCGCTGACTCGATCGTTTCCAGGGCGATCACCCATGTGGGTGGTCGCCCTGGCGCGTTCGGGCACGGGGTACGGTGTCTTGTCGATCGCTTGTCGGTGCCTGCGGGTATGGTGATCTTCGGTTGCTCCACCGGTGTGGCTGTGATGATCTCGGCGCCCGGGTGGCTCTTGACGAACGGCACGAGGCGCGCAATTCTCAGGACGCGAGGTCAGGCCGGGCTCAGATTCGGTCTCCGTGCCGAGGCATGGAACGAGCGCGAAGCGGGAAGCCTTGCCGCAGGCGTTGGAAAACGGCGTGGGATGACAACGAGGGGGAGACCCCTCCCGGAGGGAGAGGTTGGCACTGCCAGTCTCCGGATATCCGCTCTGGACATCAGTGGGCCAAGTGGCTACACTGACCCTTTGCGCTGCCGTTTAGCTGCTCCCTGCCCGTCACCAGGGGCATGCCCGCACGTGAGTACGCCGATCGAAACACCCTGACCAGGGCTTTTCCTCTGTGTGCTCCGTAGGGGACCGGTATGCGCGTAGTGAGTCCGAGCCCTCGGAAGGACCCCCTCTTGGCCGCCTCGCGCAACGCCTCGACTGCCAATATGAACACCGGCGACAGCACTGCCCCGCTGCGCATCTCATTTGCGAAGATCAAGGAACCCCTCGGGGTCCCGAACCTCCTCGCGCTGCAGACCGAAAGCTTCGACTGGCTGCTCGGAAATGCCGCCTGGAAGGCTCGCGTCGAGGCCGCGTTGGAGAGTGGGCAGGACGTTCCCACCAAGTCCGGTCTGGAGGAGATCTTCGAGGAGATCTCCCCGATCGAGGACTTCTCCGGGTCGATGTCGCTCACGTTCCGCGACCACCGCTTCGAGCCGCCGAAGAACTCCATCGACGAGTGCAAGGAGCGCGACTTCACGTACGCCGCGCCGCTCTTCGTCACCGCGGAGTTCACCAACAACGAGACCGGTGAGATCAAGTCTCAGACGGTCTTCATGGGCGACTTCCCGCTCATGACGAACAAGGGCACCTTCTGCATCAACGGCACCGAGCGTGTCGTCGTCTCGCAGCTTGTCCGCTCGCCGGGCGTCTACTTCGACAGCTCGATCGACAAGACCTCCGACAAGGACATCTTCACCGCCAAGATCATCCCGTCCCGGGGTGCCTGGCTGGAGATGGAGGTCGACAAGCGCGACATGGTCGGCGTGCGCATCGACCGCAAGCGCAAGCAGTCCGTGACCGTACTCCTGAAGGCGCTCGGTTGGACGACCGAGCAGATCCTGGAGGAGTTCGGCGAGTACGAGTCCATGCGCGCCACCCTGGAGAAGGACCACACCCAGGGGCAGGACGACGCGCTGCTCGACATCTACCGCAAGCTGCGTCCGGGCGAGCCGCCCACGCGTGAGGCCGCGCAGACGCTCCTTGAGAACCTTTACTTCAACCCCAAGCGCTACGACCTCGCCAAGGTCGGCCGCTACAAGGTCAACAAGAAGCTCGGCGCCGACCAGCCGTTGGACGCCGGCGTGCTCACCACCGACGACGTCATCGCGACGATCAGGTACCTGGTCAAGCTGCACGCGGGCGAGACCGAGACGCTCGGCGAGAACGGCAACTCGATCGTCGTCGAGACCGACGACATCGACCACTTCGGCAACCGTCGTCTGCGCAACGTCGGCGAGCTCATCCAGAACCAGGTCCGTACGGGTCTGGCGCGGATGGAGCGCGTCGTGCGCGAGCGCATGACCACCCAGGACGTCGAGGCGATCACGCCGCAGACCCTGATCAACATCCGGCCGGTCGTCGCCTCCATCAAGGAGTTCTTCGGCACCAGCCAGCTCTCCCAGTTCATGGACCAGACGAACCCGCTGTCGGGCCTGACCCACAAGCGTCGTCTGTCGGCGCTCGGCCCCGGTGGTCTCTCCCGTGAGCGGGCCGGCTTCGAGGTCCGTGACGTGCACCCGTCGCACTACGGCCGGATGTGCCCGATCGAGACGCCGGAAGGCCCGAACATCGGTCTGATCGGCTCGCTCGCCTCGTACGGCCGGGTCAACGCCTTCGGCTTCGTCGAGACCCCGTACCGCAAGGTCACCGGCGGCCAGGTCACCGACGAGGTGGACTACCTGACCGCCGACGAGGAAGACCGCTTCGTCATCGCGCAGGCCAACGCGCCGCTCACCGACGAGCTGCGGTTCGCCGAGTCCCGCGTGCTGGTGCGCCGCCGTGGCGGCGAGGTCGACTACATCCCGGGCGAAGAAGTCGACTACATGGACGTCTCGCCGCGCCAGATGGTGTCGGTCGCGACCGCCATGATCCCCTTCCTTGAGCACGACGACGCCAACCGCGCGCTCATGGGCTCCAACATGATGCGCCAGGCCGTGCCGCTGATTAAGGCGGAGGCGCCGCTGGTCGGCACCGGCATGGAGTACCGCTGTGCGGTGGACGCCGGCGACGTCATCAAGGCCGAGAAGGACGGTGTCGTCCAGGAGGTCTCCGCCGACTACGTGACGGTGGCCAACGACGACGGCACGTACACCACCTACCGGGTGGCCAAGTTCTCCCGCTCCAACCAGGGCACCTCCTTCAACCAGAAGGTCGTCGTGGACGAGGGCGCGCGCGTGGTCACCGGTCAGGTGCTCGCCGACGGTCCGTCCACCGACGAGGGTGAGATGGCGCTCGGCAAGAACCTCCTGGTGGCGTTCATGCCGTGGGAGGGCCACAACTACGAGGACGCGATCATCCTCAGCCAGCGGCTGGTGCAGGACGACGTCCTCTCCTCGATCCACATCGAGGAGCACGAGGTCGACGCGCGGGACACCAAGCTCGGCCCCGAGGAGATCACCCGGGACATCCCGAACGTCTCCGAAGAGGTGCTGGCCGACCTCGACGAGCGCGGCATCATCCGCATCGGTGCCGAGGTCGTCGCGGGCGACATCCTGGTCGGCAAGGTGACCCCCAAGGGTGAGACCGAGCTGACCCCCGAGGAGCGGCTGCTGCGCGCGATCTTCGGTGAGAAGGCCCGTGAGGTGCGTGACACCTCGCTGAAGGTGCCGCACGGCGAGATCGGCAAGGTCATCGGCGTCCGCGTCTTCGACCGCGAGGAGGGCGACGAGCTGCCGCCCGGCGTCAACCAGCTCGTCCGCGTCTACGTCGCCCAGAAGCGCAAGATCACCGACGGTGACAAGCTCGCCGGCCGACACGGCAACAAGGGCGTCATCTCGAAGATCCTGCCGGTCGAGGACATGCCGTTCATGGAGGACGGCACCCCGGTCGACATCATCCTCAACCCGCTCGGCGTGCCCTCCCGAATGAACCCGGGACAGGTCCTGGAGATCCACCTGGGCTGGCTGGCCTCGCAGGGCTGGAAGGTCGACGGCGACGAGGAGTGGATGCGCCGCCTCCAGGCGATCGGCGCGGACGAGGTGGCCTCCGGCACCAACGTCGCCACCCCGGTCTTCGACGGCGCCCGCGAGGACGAGATCGCCGGTCTCTTCGAGTCCGCGATCCCGAACCGCGACGGCGAGCGGATGGTCCAGCCGTCCGGCAAGGCGCGGATGTTCGACGGCCGCTCCGGCGAGCCGTTCCCGGACCCGATCTCGGTCGGCTACATGTACATCCTCAAGCTGCACCACCTGGTGGACGACAAGCTGCACGCCCGCTCCACCGGTCCGTACAGCATGATCACCCAGCAGCCGCTGGGTGGTAAGGCTCAGTTCGGTGGCCAGCGCTTCGGCGAGATGGAGGTGTGGGCGCTGGAGGCTTACGGCGCCGCGTACGCCCTCCAGGAGCTGCTGACCATCAAGTCCGACGACGTCACCGGTCGCGTGAAGGTCTACGAGGCCATCGTCAAGGGCGAGAACATCCCGGAGCCCGGCATCCCGGAGTCCTTCAAGGTGCTCATCAAGGAGATGCAGTCCCTGTGCCTCAATGTGGAGGTGCTGTCCTCGGACGGCATGTCCATCGAGATGCGTGACACTGACGAAGATGTCTTCCGCGCGGCGGAGGAGCTCGGAATCGACCTGTCCCGGCGCGAGCCGAGCAGCGTCGAAGAGGTCTGACGGGCCTGACCGGGGCGCCCACCCGGCGCCCCGGTCGCCCAGGACCCGTACAGACCATGATGAAGAGCCCCCATTTTCGCTGACGCGAGGGGCACGACCCTGAAAGAGGGATTGACGACAAGTGCTCGACGTCAACTTCTTCGACGAGCTGCGGATCGGCCTGGCCACCGCGGACGACATTCGGCAGTGGTCCCACGGCGAGGTCAAGAAGCCGGAGACCATCAACTACCGCACCCTGAAGCCCGAAAAGGACGGACTCTTCTGCGAGAAGATCTTCGGCCCCACCCGGGACTGGGAGTGCTACTGCGGCAAGTACAAGCGCGTCCGCTTCAAGGGCATCATCTGTGAGCGCTGTGGCGTCGAGGTCACCCGCGCCAAGGTGCGCCGTGAGCGGATGGGCCACATCGAGCTGGCCGCGCCCGTCACCCACATCTGGTACTTCAAGGGCGTCCCGTCGCGCCTGGGCTACCTGCTCGACCTTGCGCCGAAGGACCTGGAAAAGGTCATCTACTTCGCCGCGTACATGATCACCTGGGT
Organism: Streptomyces sp. HSW2009; assembly: GCF_040240285.1. Classification (NCBI taxonomy): domain Bacteria; kingdom Bacillati; phylum Actinomycetota; class Actinomycetes; order Kitasatosporales; family Streptomycetaceae; genus Streptomyces; species Streptomyces sp. HSW2009. The sequence continues at coordinate 15,996 of NZ_JBEHZD010000085.1, forward strand.
CGACGAGGAGCGCCGTACGCGCGACCTGCCCTCGCTGGAGGCGCACGTCTCCGTCGAGCGGCAGCAGGTCGAGCAGCGTCGCGACGCCGACCTTGAGGCGCGCGCCAAGAAGCTGGAGACCGACCTCGCCGAGCTGGAGGCCGAGGGCGCCAAGGCCGACGTCCGCCGCAAGGTCCGCGAGGGCGCCGAGCGCGAGATGAAGCAGCTCCGCGACCGTGCCCAGCGCGAGATCGACCGCCTGGACGAGGTCTGGAACCGCTTCAAGAACCTCAAGGTCCAGGACCTGGAGGGCGACGAGCTGCTCTACCGCGAGCTGCGCGACCGCTTCGGCACCTACTTCATGGGTGGCATGGGCGCCGCCGCGCTCCAGAAGCGCCTGGAGTCCTTCGACCTCGAAGAGGAAGCCGAGCGGCTGCGGGAGATCATCCGCACCGGCAAGGGCCAGAAGAAGACCCGTGCGCTCAAGCGGCTCAAGGTCGTCTCCGCGTTCCTCCAGACCCGTAACAGCCCCAACGGCATGGTGCTGGACTGCGTCCCGGTCATCCCGCCGGACCTGCGCCCGATGGTGCAGCTCGACGGTGGCCGCTTCGCCACCTCCGACCTCAACGACCTCTACCGTCGTGTGATCAACCGGAACAACCGCCTCAAGCGTCTCCTTGACCTCGGTGCCCCCGAGATCATCGTGAACAACGAGAAGCGGATGCTCCAGGAGGCCGTCGACGCGCTGTTCGACAACGGCCGCCGCGGTCGCCCGGTCACCGGTCCCGGCAACCGTCCGCTGAAGTCCCTGAGCGACATGCTCAAGGGCAAGCAGGGTCGTTTCCGGCAGAACCTGCTCGGCAAGCGCGTCGACTACTCGGCCCGTTCCGTCATCGTCGTCGGCCCGCAGCTCAAGCTGCACCAGTGCGGTCTGCCCAAGGCGATGGCGCTGGAGCTCTTCAAGCCGTTCGTGATGAAGCGCCTGGTGGACCTCAACCACGCGCAGAACATCAAGAGCGCCAAGCGGATGGTCGAGCGCGGCCGTACCGTCGTGTACGACGTGCTCGAAGAGGTCATCGCCGAGCACCCGGTGCTGCTCAACCGTGCGCCCACCCTGCACCGCCTCGGCATCCAGGCCTTCGAGCCGCAGCTCGTCGAGGGCAAGGCCATCCAGATCCACCCGCTCGTGTGCACCGCGTTCAACGCGGACTTCGACGGTGACCAGATGGCCGTGCACCTGCCGCTGTCCGCGGAGGCGCAGGCCGAGGCCCGCATCCTGATGCTGTCCTCGAACAACATCCTCAAGCCCGCCGACGGCCGGCCGGTGACGATGCCGACCCAGGACATGGTCCTCGGTCTGTTCTTCCTCACCACCGACGAGGCGGAGCGCAAGTCGGTCGGCGAGGGCCGGTCCTTCGGCTCCACGGCCGAGGCGATCATGGCGTTCGACAACCGGGAGCTGTCGCTCCAGGCGAAGATCGACATCCGGTTCCCGGTGGGCACCATGCCGCCGCGGGGCTGGACCCCGCCGGAGCCGACCGAGGACGAGAACGGCGAGCTCTCCCGCCCGTACCAGCCGGGTGACAGCTTCCGGCTGACCACCTCGCTGGGCCGCGCGCTCTTCAACGAGCTGCTGCCCGAGGACTACCCGTTCGTCGACTACTCGGTGGGCAAGAAGCAGCTCTCCGAGATCGTCAACGACCTGGCCGAGCGGTACCCCAAGGTCATCGTGGCGGCGACGCTGGACAACCTGAAGGCGGCCGGTTTCCACTGGGCCACCCGCTCGGGCGTGACCGTGGCGTTCTCCGACATCCTCGGCCCGCCGGAGAAGCCGGCGATCCTGGACGAGTACGAGGCCAAGGCGCTGCACGTCCAGAAGCAGTTCGAGCGTGGTCTGATCACCCGCGACGAGCGCCACCAGGAGCTCGTGGTCATCTGGAACAAGGCGACCAACGAGGTCTCCGAGGCCATGCAGCGGAACTTCCCGCGCACCAACCCGATCTTCATCATGATCGAGTCCGGCGCGCGCGGAAACATGATGCAGATGCGTCAGATCGCCGGTATGCGTGGTCTGGTGTCGAACGCCAAGAACGAGACCATCTCGCGCCCGATCAAGGCGTCCTACCGTGACGGCCTCTCCGTTCTTGAGTACTTCATCGCCACCCACGGTGCCCGTAAGGGCCTCGCGGACACCGCCCTGCGCACCGCCGACTCGGGTTACCTGACCCGTCGTCTGGTGGACGTCTCGCAGGACGTGATCATCCGCGAGGAGGACTGCGGCACCGAGCGCGGCCTGAAGCTGGCCATCGCGGTCAAGGGCACCGACGGCGCGCTGCGCAAGACGGACGACGTCGAGACCAGCGTGTACGCGCGGATGCTCGCCGAGGACGTCGTGGTGGACGGCAAGGTCATCGCGCCCGCCAACGTCGACCTGGGCGACGTCCTGATCGACCAGCTCGTCGCGCACGGCGTGACCACGGTCAAGACCCGCTCGGTCCTCACCTGCGAGTCCGCCGTCGGCACCTGCGCCTTCTGCTACGGGCGCTCGCTGGCCACCGGCAAGCTGGTCGACATCGGCGAGGCCGTCGGCATCATCGCGGCCCAGTCCATCGGTGAGCCCGGCACCCAGCTCACGATGCGTACCTTCCACACCGGTGGTGTGGCCGGTGACGACATCACCCAGGGTCTGCCGCGTGTCGTCGAGCTCTTCGAGGCCCGTACGCCCAAGGGTGTCGCCCCCATCTCGGAGGCGGCCGGTCGGGTGCGCATCGAGGAGACCGAGAAGACCAAGAAGCTCGTCGTCACCCCGGACGACGGCTCGGAGGAGACGTCCTACGGCGTCTCCAAGCGAGCCCGTCTGCTGGTGGGCGAGGGCGACCACGTCGAGGTGGGTCAGGCGCTGACGCTCGGTGCCACCAACCCGCACGACGTGCTGCGCATCCTCGGCCAGCGCGCCGTCCAGGTGCACCTGGTCGGCGAGGTCCAGAAGGTCTACAACTCGCAGGGTGTGTCGATCCACGACAAGCACATCGAGATCATCATCCGGCAGATGCTGCGCCGCGTGACGATCATCGAGTCCGGCGACGCGGAGCTGCTGCCGGGCGAGCTCGTGGAGCGCTCGCGCTTCGAGAACGAGAACCGGCGCGTGGTGCAGGAGGGCGGTCACCCGGCTTCGGGTCGTCCGCAGCTCATGGGCATCACCAAGGCGTCGCTGGCCACCGAGTCGTGGCTGTCGGCGGCGTCCTTCCAGGAGACGACCCGGGTGCTCACCGACGCGGCGATCAACGCCAAGTCGGACTCCCTGATCGGCCTCAAGGAGAACGTCATCATCGGCAAGCTCATCCCGGCCGGTACGGGCCTGTCCCGCTACCGCAACATCCGGGTCGAGCCGACCGAGGAGGCCAAGGCCGCGATGTACTCGGCCGTCGGCTACGACGACATCGACTACTCGCCCTTCGGGACGGGTTCGGGTCAGGCCGTGCCGCTGGAGGACTACGACTACGGTCCGTACAACCAGTAGGCCCCAGACCGGCGTCAGGTCCGGGTGCGCCCCGCAGAGGCGGGGCGCGGCCGGGCCGGCGAACCGGGGGGCGTGCATACGGTGAGAACCGGGGGGGGGGGGGGGGGGGGGGGGGGGGGGGGGGGGGGCCGCGCGCCGGGGGGGGGGGGGGGGGGGGGGGGGGGGGGGGGGGGGGGGGGGGGGGGGGGGGGGGGGGGGGG
>NZ_JBEHZD010000850.1:0-2289 GCF_040240285.1 Streptomyces sp. HSW2009
TCGTTCCGCCGACCGGCCCGGTGCGGGGTACGCGGCTGCCGCCGGTGGCGCCGCCGGGTCGGTCGGCAGGTGGCCGGCCGGGGCGGTGTGGCCCGGGCCCGGCGGCTGCGCGGCGGAGGCGGGGCCGGGGCCGGCGTGTCCCGGGGGGCCGGGACGCGGGGGGCGGGGATGCGGGGTGCCGTACGGGGGATCGCCGTACGCAGAGCCTCCGTACGCAGAGCCTCCGTATGAAGAGTTGCCGTACGCAGAGTTGCCGTACGAGGAGTCTCCGTACGGCGGGCCGCCGGGCGCGGGGCCTGCGGAGGACGGGCCCCCGGACGGCGATCCGGCCGGCGATCCGGCAGGCGGCGCGAACGCACCGCCCCGCAGCGAGAAGCCGTCGCCCGACGGCGGGTTCGCCGCGTACGCGCCGAGCAGGGTGCGGGCGCCGGCCGTCGTCAGTCGGCGGGCCGGGTCGCGGGTGAGCAGGCCGAGGATGACCGGGGCGAGCGGTCCGGCCTCGGCCGGGGCGCGTATCTCGTCGAAGACCACCGCGTGCAGCACCCCGCCGAGCGAGTCGCGCCGGAACGGGGACTCGCCGCTGACCAGCGTGCACAGCAGCACCCCGAGCGACCACAGGTCCGACTCGGGGCCGGTCCGGTGGCCCGACATCCGCTCCGGCGCGGTGTACTCGGGCGAGCCGACGAAGGTGCCCGTCTCGGTGATGGTGGTGGCGCCGGTGACCTGCGCGATGCCGAAGTCGGTGAGGACGACCCGGCCGGTGGGCGCCTCGATGAGGACGTTGGCGGGCTTGATGTCGCGGTGCAGCACGCCCCGGCCGTGCGCGGTGGCGAGCGCGTCGAGCAGCGCGAGGGCGATCCGCGCGGCCTCCCGCCGGTCGACCGGGCCCCGTTCGGCGAGCTGGTCGGCGAGCGAGCGGCCGTCCACCAACTCCATGACGATCCACGGGCGTTCGTCCTGTTCCACCACGTCGTGCAGGACGATCACGTGCGGATGCTTGAGCTGGGCCACGGTACGGGCCTCGCGGAGCGTGCGTTCGCGCTGCACCTGGGCGTCGAGCGCGGACAGGCCCTCGACCAGGTGCAGTTCCTTCACCGCGACCTGCCGGCCGAGGAGTTCGTCCTGCGCCCGCCAGACGGTCCCCATGCCGCCGCGGCCCAACTGCCCCACCAATCGATAACGCCCGGCGATCAGCCGGGCGTTGCCCCCGTTGCCTACCATGCGGTTCATCTTGCAACACAGCCCGTACGGGCCGGCCGGGCGGGGGCACGCCGCTTACGCGCCCTCCACACACCCTGCCGCCAACCCCCGCAACGCGCTGTACGCCTGCTGGATGAAGGCGCCGTTCAGCGCGGGCGCCCGGTTGGCCAGCGCGACCAGCGAGACGCCGGCCGCGGGGCTGAACCCGGCGAACGCGGTGAAGCCGCGGGTGCCGCCCGAGTGGTGGTAGAGGTCGTGCCCGGGGCGCGGCCTGATGTTCCAGACCAGGGCCAGCCGCGCGGTGCTGCGCGGCACCACCAGGCGGGGCCTGGTCACATCGGCGAGGGCCGCGGTCAGCCGGGCCGGCGCGGTGCCCGGCGCGGTGCTCGGGTCGGCCAGCGCGTCGAGCAGACAGAGCAGGTCGCGGGTGGTGGAGCGGGCCGCCCCCGCGCCCGGCAGGCCGGGGATCTCCCACGGCGGCCTGGCCCTGCCGTGCCAGTAGCCGGTGGCCTGCGGCAGGTCGGGGCCGCAGGTGGTGCGGCGCAGGCCGAGCGGGCGCAGCACCCGGGCGGCGAGGAGTTCACCGAAGTCGCCGTAGGCGCCGCGGCCCGGGCTCGCGGCCCTGGCCAGCAGGTGGCCGAGGAGCCCGACGCCGAAGTTGGAGTAGCGGAACCTGGTGCCCGGCCTGACCCGGGTGCGGGTGCGGCCGAGCGCGGCGAGCAGGTCCTCGGTGCGGAAGGTGCCGTACGGATTCGTGAACCACTCGGGGGCGCCGTGCAGCAGGAAGCCGGGCGGCAGCCGGGGCAGGCCGGAGGTGTGGGTGGCCAGGTGCAGCAGCGTGATCGGGCCGCCCGGCCCCTTGGGCGCCGCGACCCTGGGCAGGAAGCGGGTGATCGGGTCCTCGTACCGCACCTCGCCGCGCGCCACCGACTCCGCGAGCAGCAGCGCGGTCAGCGGCTTGGTCAGCGAGCCGATCTCGAAGCGGGTGTCGGCGTCCACCGGCCGTCCGTCGCCCCAGGCGGTCCGGCCCTCCGCGAGGAAGACCCGGTCCGCGCCGCGCCGGGCGGCGACGGCCACCCCGCTGGCCCC
>NZ_JBEHZD010000851.1:0-2287 GCF_040240285.1 Streptomyces sp. HSW2009
CCCGGGCGCCGGCCCCGCCGCGCGCGCCCCCGCCCGGGCGGCGGGCGGCCCCGGCCGCGCGCCCGGCGGCTGGGCCGGGGCCGAAACGGTGGGCGGATCGGCCGCCGTCAGCGTCGGCAGGTCGGCGACCGGGGTGGCGGGGCTTGGGGCAGCGGGGGTCGGGGCATCGCCCTTCGGGGCGGCAGCGGGCGGGACCGCGGGGCGTACGGATTCGGCCGGGTTCCGCGCCGCGGTCGGTGGCGTGGCCGGGGTGTCGGCAGGCGCCTTCGTGAGGGCCACCGTGGCGACGGCGGTCGGCGACTCGCCTTCGGCGTCGCTCGGGTCGGCGGCATCGGGTTCGGCGGCTGCGGGTTCGGCGGCTGCGCGCGGGTGCGCGGGCGTGGTGTCCGCGGGCGGCCCGGTTCGTACGGGCTCGTGCTTGATGAGGTCAACGGGGCGCGCGGACTCCGCCACGGCTGCGGGCGACGCAGGGAGGGCGCGCCCACACCCCATGCAGAAACGCGCCTCGGTCGGCGCCGGGGCGCCGCAGACAGAGCAGGATTTCGACGACACGGTTGCTCCGTGGGATCGGCACGGTGAGGTACGGCGTGGGGGTGGGTGCATACCCTAGCGGCGCGCGGCCCGGCCGTCCCCCCGTCCCACCATGACCGGCTCACGGACCGACACGTCGTACGAGGTCATGTGCGGGGTCATGCACGCGGTCATGGACAACGTCAGGCACGGGGTCGGGTGCGGAGTCAGGTACGGGCTCACCGCACCCCACGCCCCTCGCGCGCCCCAACACGCCTTTGGGCCACCGCGGTTCCGCCCGCCCCACGAGCAGGACGCGTCTCCCGCCCGTCCCACCGGCTGCCATCAGGGCGCTCGGCCGTACCACGTGACCACACCGCCCGCCCCTCCCCCGCGCACACGGTCAACTCACGCCGCAGTCAAGGGAGTTGGTGGTCGAGCGTCGCCGTGCGAGAGCGCCCCGGGCTCAGCGCGGCACCCGGTCACAGCGCGGCAACCGGACTCAGCACGGCACCCAGCATCGCCGCGTACCCGGAATCGCCACGAGTGCCAGGGGCAAACCCACGCCCCGGGGACGCGCGGAGGCCGCACAGCCGCACACCCCTTACGCGGCGGGCCCCCGGCTCACACCGCTTCCTACGGCTTCGTACCGCGGTGCAGGGCGACCACGCCGCCCGTGAGGTTGCGCCAGGCGACGCGGGACCAGCCGGCGCGCTGGAGCAGCGCGGCCAGGCCGGGCTGGTCGGGCCAGGCGCGGATGGACTCGGCGAGGTAGACGTACGCGTCCGGGCTGCTGCTGACCGCGGTCGCGACCGGCGGCAGCGCGCGCATCAGGTACTCCGTGTACACGGTGCGGAACGGCGCCCAGGTCGGCTGGCTGAACTCGCAGATGACCACCCGGCCGCCGGGCTTGGTGACCCGCAGCATCTCGCGCAGCGCACCCTCGGTGTCCTGGACGTTCCGCAGCCCGAAGGAGATCGTGACCGTGTCGAAGACGTCGTCGGCGAACGGCAACCGGGTCGCGTCGCCGGCCGTCAGCGGCAGGAACGGGTGCCGCTGCTTGCCCGCCCTGAGCATGCCCAGCGAGAAGTCGCAGGGCACCACGTACGCGCCGGCGGTCGTGAACGGCAGCGACGAGGTGCCCGTACCGGCCGCCAGGTCCAGCACCCGCTGGCCGGCGCGGGCGTCCACGGCCCGGCCCACCGCCCGGCGCCACAGGCGGGACTGCCCGAGCGAGAGCACGTCGTTGGTGAGGTCGTAGTTGGCCGCCACGTCATCGAACATCGCGGCGACTTCGTGCGGCTGCTTGTCCAGGGTTGCTCGGGTCACCCTCCCATTGTTCACCCGGCCCCGCCCGGCCCGCCGCGGGGGTCGCCGACCGGCGCGCCCCACCCGGGCAGTCACCTTGACGGGCAGCCTGGCAGTCACCTTGGCAGCCACCCCGCCAGTCACCTTGGCGACCGGCCCGGCGGCCAGCATCCCGCGGGTCACCGCACCGGACCCCGCACCGGGCCCGCACCGGAGCCCGGCCCCGTGCCCGGGTCGCCCCGGGTCAGCGCCGGCGGAAGACCAGCCGGCCGTCGAGCACCGTGGCCAGGCAGGACGCCGCGCCGTGCACCGCCAGGTCGGCGAGCGTCGGCACGGCGAACACCGCGAAGTCCGCCCGCGCACCGGGCGCCAGCGGGTCGGTGAACGCCGCGTCGGGCGACGCGCCGGCCGGCAGCGCGGCCAACGGATCGAGCGAGACCCGCGGCACGCCGGCGCCCTCGGCGGCGCC
>NZ_JBEHZD010000852.1:0-2284 GCF_040240285.1 Streptomyces sp. HSW2009
CCGGGGGACCAGCGGTGGCGCCGGCGCCCGGCGCCGCGCGGGTGGGTGGCCCGAGGCCGGGCGGCCGAAGCCCGGGCACCGAGGGCTCGGGCGGCGGCGGGCCTGTGGGCGAGCCGATCCCGGGTGGTGGCGGGCCGGGTGATCCAGGTGATCCGGGTGGCTTGGGTGTTCCGGGCCCGGCCGGCGCGGCGGGTCCCCGCTCAGTCGGTCAGCAGCCTGGCGCGCAGCCTCTCGCGCACTTCGGGGGTGAGCCCGAGCCCCTCGGTGAGATAGCGCTCGGTGCCGCCCCAGGTCGCCTCGATGGCCTCGAAGGCCGCCGCCAGATAGCTGGCCCGGGCGTCGAAGAGCGGGCCGATCAGCTCCAGCACCTCGGGCGACATGGCGTCCGCCGCATCGCTGTGCCGGCGCACCTTGTACCTGCGGTGGGCCGCCGCGGACTTCAGGTAGTCGGCCTCGATCGCCTCGGGCGTGACCCCGACGGCCAGCAGCGTGACGGCGATCGAGAGCCCCGCCCGGTCCTTGCCCGCCGCACAGTGCATCAGTGCAGGCACGCTCTCGGCGGCCAGCGCGGTCAGCACCCGGGCGTGCTCGGCGGTGCGGGTGGTGATGATCGTGCGGTACGAGGCGATCATGCGGCCGGCGGCCTGGCCCTGGTCGAGCGCCGCGCGCAGTTCGTCCAGGTCGCCGTGGTGCACCATGGCCCAGAACTCGGCCCCGTCGGCCGGGTCGGTCAGCGGGATGTTGACGTTGCGCACCCCGGGCAGCGCGACGTCCGGGCCCTCCACCTTGATGTCGGCGGCGTTGCGGAAGTCGAAGACGGTGTGCAGGCCGAGCGAGGCGAGGAAGGCCGCGTCATCGGCGGTGGCATGGGCGAGGTGCCCGCTGCGGAACAGCACCCCGGGGCGTACCTGCCGCCCGTCGGCCGTCGGCAGACCGCCCACGTCCCGAAAGTTCCTGACCCCGGTCAGTGCTGGTTCGGTGTGGTCGGGGTTGGGGGAGGCGTGGGAGATCTGCTGGGTCACGGGCTGCTCCTTGGTCCGGTGCGGCTGGTGCGGCTGACGGGGCCGACAGGGCTGACGGGAGGCGCGCACCGACCTCGCCGTGCGACCTCCTGCGCCCATCATTTCCGCCGGGTCGTTCGTTGTCATCGCCGACGCAGCGCTTATTCCAGCTTTACCTATGAGTTCAAGTGGGATGAATCACCCCACGTCAAGCCCTGGTTACGGTGGCGTAGGTCACTTCAGTCGGAGGAGTATGTGTGGACGTGGCAGCCGATTCGAAATCCAACAACCGTGACGCGTTCGAGTCGTACGCAGCCGTCGGGGACAGCTTCACCGAAGGCGTCGGCGACCCCGGGCCCGATGGGGCCTTCATAGGCTGGGCCGACCGGCTCGCCGTGCTGCTGTCCGACCAACGCGCCGAACACGACTTCCGCTACGCCAACCTCGCCGTCCGTGGACGCCTCCTCGACCAGATCGTGGCCGAGCAGGTCCCGCGCGTCCTTGAGCTCGGCCCCGAGCTCGTGACCTTCTGTGCGGGCGGCAACGACATCCTGCGCCCCGGCAGCGACCCGGACGACGTCGCCGCCCGCTACGAGGCCGCTGTCGCCCAGCTCACCGCGTCGGTGGGCACCGTCCTGGTGTGCACCGGCTTCGACACCCGCGGCATGCCGGTCCTGCGCCACCTACGCGGCAAGATCGCCACGTACACGGCGCACGTACGGGCGATCGCCGACCGCTACGACTGCCCGGTGCTCGACCTGTGGTCGCTGCGGTCCGTGCAGGACCGGCGCGCCTGGAGCGAGGACCGGCTGCACCTGTCACCCGACGGGCACACCCGGATCGCGCTGCGCGCCGCGCAGGTGCTCGGCCTTGAGGTGTGCGCCGACCCCGACCAGCCGTGGCCGCCGCTGGCCGAGCGGCCGGCCGCGGAGGTACGCAGGGACAACATCCACTGGGCGCGCGAGCACCTGGTGCCGTGGATCGGCCGCCGACTGCGCGGCGAGTCCTCCGGCGACCACGTCGAACCCAAGCGGCCCGACCTGCTGCCGCTCTGACCCGAGCTGCACGAACCGGCCCGGGCGGGTCCTTCGGGGACCGGGCGCTCGGGCCGCCGCCCGGCGCCGTACGTATCCGCGCCGTACGTATCCGCGCCGTACGTATCCGCGGCGGGCGGTCCCGCGCACGTGCGGCGCGCGCCCGTCTCCGCGGCGGCCCGCACAACATGCCGCGGCCCCCCGGGGGGGGGGGGGCGCGGGGGCGGGGGCTGGGGGGGGGGGGGCCGG
>NZ_JBEHZD010000853.1:0-2283 GCF_040240285.1 Streptomyces sp. HSW2009
CCCCCCCCATTTTTTTTAAATCAACCGCCCACCCCCGAGATCTACACACGGAGTAGCGGCGGCAGCGGCAGATGTTTATAAGCGCCCGCCGCGGGCGCCGCCCCGGTCCTGGCGAGCTGGCTGCCGGGCGCGGCCGGGGCCGGCACCACGGCCGGCGGCAGCACCGTACGGACGATGCGCACCCGCTCCGCCCGGTGATGACCCACCTGGCGGACCGCCAGTCTCCAGCCACCGGGCAGTTCGACGGTGTCACCCACCGCCGGAATCCGCCCGAGCACCCCGGCCACCAGGCCGGCAGCGGTCTCGTACGGGCCGTCCGGCGCGGCCAGCCCGATCCGCAGCAGGGTGTCCACGCGACAGCTCCCGTCGGCCTCCCACACCAGCCGGCCGTCCTCGCCGGCGATCTGGACCAGCTCCGGCAGGTCGGCCGCGTCGTGTTCGTCGCGCACCTCGCCGACGAGCTCCTCCACGATGTCCTCCAGCGTGACGACGCCGGCCGTGCCGCCGTACTCGTCCACCACCACGGCGATCGGCTGATCGCTGCGCAACTGCTTGAGCAGCAGTTGCACCGGCAGCGTCATGGGCACCAGGAGGGGCGGTTGGGCGATGGCGTCGACCGGCGTGTGCAGCCGGTCGCCCGCCGGTATGGCGAGCGCGTCCTTGAGGTGCACCATGCCGATCACCTCGTCCAGCCGCTCCCGGTAGACCGGGAAGCGGGACAGGCCGGTGGCCCGGGTCAGGTTCAGCACGTCCTGGCCGGTGGCGGTCGCGTGCAGGGCGCTGACCCGCAGCCGCGGCGTCATCACGTGCTGGGCGGTGAGCCCGGCCAGCGAGAGGGTGCGCACGAACAGGTCGGCGGTGTCCTGCTCGATGGCGCCCGCCCGCGCCGAGTGCCGGGCCAGCGAGACGAGTTCGCCGGGGGTACGGGCCGAGGCCAGCTCCTCGGTCGGCTCCACGCCCAGGGTCCGTACCAGCCGGTTGGCGACCGTGTTGAGCAGCGAGATCAGCGGGCGGAAGAAGCGGGCGAAGGCGTGCTGCGGGCCGGCGACGAAGCGGGCGACCTGGAGCGGGCGGGAGACCGCCCAGTTCTTGGGCACCAGTTCGCCGATGACCATCTGCGCGGCGGAGGCCACCAGCATCCCCACCACCACGGCGAGCCCCGGCACGGCGCCGGTGGGGACGCCGGTCGCGGTCAGCGGGCCGGTCAGCAGGTGGCCGAGGGCGGGCTCGGCGAGCATGCCGACCACCAACGAGGTGATGGTGATGCCGAGTTGGGTTCCGGAGAGTTGGAACGAGAGCTCCCGCAGCGCGCTGACCACGGTGGCGGCCCGGCGGTCGCCGCCGGCCGCGGCCCGCTCCGCGTCCGCCCGCTCCACCGTGACCAGGCCGAACTCGGCGGCGACGAAGAAGCCGTTGGCGAGGATGAGGAAGAACGCCGCGGCGAGCAGCGCGAGGGAGACGGTGAGGCTCATGCCGCCGCCTCCCGGGAACGTGGCGAGGCGGCGCGGGTACTACAGGACGAACCGTCCATCGGCGGAGGAATTCACTCCTCGGGTCGCAGGTGCCCCTCCGGGCACGCGCACGGCGCGCACTGCCACCGGAGGGCGGGGCGCGGGACGCGCCCCGGGCACCAGAGTAATCAAGGAGGAGTCGCCTGGGGCAGGGCCGTCAGCGGGTGTGGTCGCCGGTGCCGTAGGTCTCGGCGAGCGCCCGCAGCGCCCGCGCGTCGTCGATCGCCTGCGCCTTCGCGATGCCGGGCTGGATGCCGAGCACGGGCAGACTGGTGCCGTCGGCGAGGTCGAGGAAGACCCAGGGGTCACCCGGCCGGAGGTTGACCTTGAGGATTTCGGGCCACTCAAGGCGCCGTACGGTGGTCAGGTTGGTGATGGTCACCCCGTCCCGCTCGGCGACCACCTTGGGCCTGGCGAGCAGCGCGAGCACGCCGCAGAAGAGCACGCCGGTGAAGATGAAGCTGATCCGCTCGCCGGGGCTCAGGCTCGGCAGGGCCAGCGCGATGGCCAGCAGGGTGAGGAACAGCAGGATGCCGACGGCCAGCAGGACGACCCGGGTGCGGGTCGGGCGGAAGGTGATCGGCAGCTCGGGCTGGGGCGCGGGGGCGGACACGGGGCTGGCCTCTCAGGTGTGCTGGGTGGGTCGCCGCGGGGCCGGCTGGTGGCCGGCGCCCCCGGCGGGGGCCCCCGGGGGGGGCCGGGGGGGGCCCCCCCCGGGGGCGCCCGGGGGGGGGGGGCGCGGCGCACGCCGCCCCGCCGGCGGCGCGGGGGG
>NZ_JBEHZD010000854.1:0-2281 GCF_040240285.1 Streptomyces sp. HSW2009
GCCGGGTGGCCCGCCCGCCGGTGCCGCCGGCCGCGGTGGCGCAGCGGCAAGCCAGGGAGGTCCCGGCGGCCCGGGCGGCGCAGCAGGTCAGGCCGGCGGGCAGGCGCTCGCCGGGGCGCCGGGCACGGCCGGTTCCGTCACGGGTGTGGGCCACGCGCGCGTGCCGTTGCAGAACCGGGTGGCGGTGCCGCGCCAGCGGCTCACCGACCGCACCGACCGCGGCCCGGGCCACCGGGTGACCGCCGGTGACATCGCCGCACTGCGTTCGGTCGGCGAGCTGTTCCGGGCCCTGGACCACGCCTACGGCGGCGGTCACGCCCGGCAGGCCCTGGTGCGCTACCTGGAGCACGAGGGCGAACCCATGCTCCGCGGCAGCTACGGGGAGGCCATCGGCCGACGGCTGTTCGCCGCCGTCGCCGATCTGACCCGGCTGGCCGGCTGGACCTCGTACGACATCGCGGCGCACGGTCTGGCGCAGCGCTACTTCGTCCAGTCGCTGCGGCTCGCGCAGGCCGCGGGTGACCGGGCGTACGGCAGCTACGTGCTGGTCACGATGAGTCGGCAGGCCGTCTACCTGGGGCACGGGCGGGAGGCGGTGCAACTGGCGCGGGTGGCCCAGCAGGGCGTCGGCTCCGGGGCGCCGCCGGTCGTGCAGGCCCTGTTGCACGCGGCGGAGGCCCGCGGGCACGGGGTGCTCTCCGAGGCCCGCGCCTGCACGGCCTCGCTGGCCAGGGCGGAGCGGGCGCTGGAGACGGCGCGGCCGGGGGACGACGTGCCGCACTGGGCGCGGTTCTTCGACGAGTCGCAGCTCGCGGACGACTTCGGGCACTGCTACCGCGACCTCCAGCAGTACCGGGCCGCGGCCCAGCACGCGGAGCGCTCGCTCCAACTGCGCGGCACCGGGTTCGCCCGCAGCCGGGTCTTCTGCCGGGTGGTGCTCGCCACGGCCAGGCTCGGGCTCGGCGAGTTGGAGCAGGCGTGCGCGCTGGGCGCGGAGGCGGCGCAGCAGGCGTCGGAGATGCGGTCGGTGCGCGCGGTGGAGTACGTCCGCGACTTCGAGCGGCGGCTTGAGCCCTACCGGGACGCCGCTCCGGTGCGCGGCTATCGGGAGCGGGTGGCGGCCCTGGGGTGATTCCCGAACCCCGGGGTCCCGCCCCCACACCCGTGGAGAGCCTGGCTCCTCACATGACGAACGCCGAACGGGCGCAACGCTCCGTTCGGCGTTCGTCTGTCGTACGCGCGCTCCCGCTTCTCGTACGCGCGTTGCCGCCTCTCGTGCGCGCTGTCGTGCCTGTGCTGCCGCCCCTCGCGGGTGCTCTCGTACGCGTGCCGCCGCCGCACGGCGCGCACCACCCGCCGGCTAGGCCGCGGCGCTGAGCGGGGCCGGGTCGCAGCCCGGTTTGAGTCCGAAGTCGCGCAGCACCTCCCGGGCCGCCCGCCGGCCCGAGTACAGGGCGCCCTGGGCCGAACTGGTGTCGCGGTGGTCGCCGCACACGTACAGGCCGTGCAGCAGACGCACCGGGCGGCGCAGGTCGTGGGGGGCCGGCATGGCCGGCACCGCCTGTGGGTCGTGGAAGGCGCCGAGCAGGGACCAGCCGGCCGTCGAGGTGGCGTAGACGCGGGAGAGCTGGCCGCGCACGGCCGTGTCGAGCGCCGCCGACGGGGCCGTCGCGGCGGCGCCCAGGACGACCGCGGTGATCAGCGCCCGCCCGGACGGGCTGCGCCCCGGGTCCACCTCGCTCGTCACCGCCGTGTACGCGACGGGCCCGCGCCGGTCGCTGGTCAGGATGAGGGCGGGCTCGCCCAACGGGGCGCCGTCGGCGGCGTAGTGCACGACCGTCACCGGGTGGAAGGCCGGCAGCCGCAGGCCGGGCAGCAGGGCGGCGGCTGCCTCGGCGCCGGTGGCCACCAGGACCGAGCGGCAGCGCAGCTCGCCGTGGTCTGCCGTGGTCACCGAGGTGGTGGCCGCCGACAGGGCGCGTACCCCGGTGTGCACCGTGCCCGGCGGCAGCGCGGCGGCCAGCAGTTCGGGCACGGTGGCGGCGCCGCCCGCCGGCAGACACAGCCGGCCCCGCGCGTAGCCGCGCAGGGCGAGGTCGGCGCAGCGGCTTGAGGTGATCAGGTCGGGGTCGGCGAGCAGCGCGGTGAGCAGCGGGCGCAGGAAGCCGTCGACGGTGCGGGAGGACAGGCCGCGGACCGAGAGCGCGGCGGCGGCCGAGCGTTCGGGGCGGGCCAGCAGCCGGTGCGTGGGCACGGCGGCGAGTCGGCTGAGGGCCGCCCC
>NZ_JBEHZD010000855.1:0-2246 GCF_040240285.1 Streptomyces sp. HSW2009
GCTCCGGCGCCGCGGCCACCGCGCGCCCGGCACGCCGGCCGCCGCCCCGCCCCTGTCCCGCGCCCGCCGCTCCCATGCTCATAAGACCAGCTTATGTCCCCATAGCGAGGACGTCCCTGGTCGACGGGGTGCGGGCGGCGCACCGTGGGGGCATGGTCACCGTCGCACCCGTCGCCACCCGCACCTCGCGCACCTCGCGCACCTCGCGCATCAGCGTTCGCCCACTCGGGCCGAACTGGTACGCCACCGTGATGGGCACCGCCATCGTGGCCACGGCCGGCGCCGGGCTGCCGGCCCGGGTGCCGGGCGCGCGGGCGGCGTACGTGGCGGTGTGGGCGCTGTCGGCGCTGCTGCTCCTGACCCTCGTCGCGGCCCGGGCCCGGCACTGGAAGCACCACTCCGACCAGGCCAGGGCCCATCTGGCGGACCCCGCCGTCGCCCCGTTCTACGGCTGCCTCGCCATGGCGCTGCTCGCCGTCGGCGGTGCCACCCTCGCGGTGGGCCGGGACGTGCTCGGCTCGGGGGCGGCCGTCGCGGTGGCCGGGGCGCTGTGGGTGGCGGGCACCGCGGTGGGCCTGCTGGCCGCCGCCGGCATCCCGTACCTGCTGATCACCCGGCACCGGATGGGGCCGGCCGACGCCTCGGCGGTGTGGCTGCTGCCGGTGGTCGCCCCGATGGTGTCGGCCGCGGTCGGCCCCGGCCTGGTGCCCGAACTGCCGGCCGGCCAGTGGCGGGCCGCGCTGTGGCTGGTGTGCTCCGCGCAGTTCGGGCTGAGCCTGCTGGCGACGCTGGTACTGCTGCCGCTGGTGATGGCCGGGCTGCTGCGGTACGGGCCACCGGCACCGGCGCTGGTGCCCACACTGTTCCTGGGGCTCGGCCCGCGCGGCCAGTCCACGACTGCCCTGGCCAACCTGGCCGCCGCGGCCCCCGGCACACTGCCCGCCCCGTACCCGGACGCGGCCTCTGCCGGCGCGCTGCTGTACGGGGTGCCGGTGCTCGGCTTCGCGCTGTGGTGGCTGGTGCTGGCCGGGGCGCTGGTGGTGCGGGCCGCGCGGCGCGGCATGCCGTACGCGATGACCTGGTGGGCGTTCACCTTCCCGGTCGGCACCTGCGTCACCGGCGCGGCCGGCCTGGCCCGCCAGACCGATGTGGCCCTGCTGCGCTGGCTGGCCTTCGGGCTCTATGCGCTGCTGGTCGTGGCGTGGGCGGTGGCGGGCGCCCGTACGGTGGCCGGCCTGGTCCGCGGCACGCTGCTGCCGGGCGGCGGCGCGGCGCCGGCACCGGCAACAACACCAGCGCCAGCGCCAGCGGTACGAGCAGCGCGCCCGGAGCGGGCACCCGAGCCGGCGTCCGCCGCCGCGGACGGGCCGCGCCCCGGCCGGCTCAGCGGGCCTGTGCCAGCGCCCGGCCCAGCACGTCAGGGGCGCTCACCAGCGACGGCCCGTACCAGGTCAGGTGGCGTCCGCTGAGCAGCGCGGCGGGCAGCCCCGGGAACGCCTCGGGGCCGTCGTCGGCGGTGAAGCGGTACGGCTCGTCGGGCAGCACCACCAGATCGGCGCCGCTGGCCCGCAGCTCGGCCAGCGGGACGCGCGGGTAGCGCTCGGCGTGGTCGGCGTAGCGGTTGCGGACGCCGAGGCGGGCCAGCACGTCGCCGGCGAAGGTGTCGCGGCCGAGCACCATCCAGGGCCGGCGCCACACCGGCACCACCGCGGTGCGCTCCCGGCCGCCGGGGCCTGCCGCCGGGTCCGGCGCGCGCCAGGCCCGCTCGGCCGCGTCCAGCCAGGCGGGCCGGGGCAGCCCGAGGCCGTTCACCAGCAGCCGGTGCAGTTCGTGGAACGCCTGGTCGAGGTCGCGGACCTCGGTGACCCAGACGTCGATGCCGGCGGCGCGCAGGGCGGCCAGGTCGGGTTCGCGGTTCTCCTCCTCGTTGGCGATGACCAACTCGGGGGCGAGCGCCACGATGCGCTCCACGTCCGGGTTCTTGGTGCCGCCGATGCGCTCCGCGGCCAGCTCCGCCGGATGGCTGCACCAGTCGGTGGCGCCGACCAGCAGCCCGGGCGCGGTGGCGGCCACCGCCTCGGTGAGCGAGGGCACCAGCGAGACCACGCGGCGCGCGGCGGCCCGTGTGGCGGCGCCGGGTTGGGGTCGGATCATGCCCCCACCGTAAGGCGCCCGGGGGGGGGGGGGGGGGGGGGGGGGGGGGGGGGGGGGGGGGGGGGGGGGGGGGGGGGGGGGGGGGGGGGGGG
>NZ_JBEHZD010000856.1:0-2240 GCF_040240285.1 Streptomyces sp. HSW2009
CCCCCCCCCCCCCCCCCCGCCCCCGCCCCCCCGCCCCCCCCCCCCCCCCCGCCCGCCCCCCCGCCCCCCCCCCGCCCGGCCCGGCGCCGCGATCCGCCGGCTCCACCGCTCCCGCTGGTAGCCGCTGGTGAGCGTGGTCCGTACCGCGTCCAGGGCCAGCGCCGCCGGCACCGCGAGCGCCACGGCGCGGGTCAGCAACGCGGGGTCGGGCGGCTGCTCGGCCGATAGTCGGCTCTCCAGCAACATGGCGTGGGTGAGGTCGAGTTGGGCCAGGTGCAGGCCGAGTCGGTGGGCGGTGAACACCGCCGCGGCGCGCTCAAGTTCGGTCTCGCCGGCGGCGAAGTGCCCGCTGGCGTAGGCGTCGACGGCCAGTTCGAGGCGCAGTTGCGCGGCGGCCACCGGAGCCCCGCACGCCTCGAAGCGGGCCAGCGCCTCGCGGTACCGCGCGCGCGCGCGGGCGCGGTCGCCGCGCTGGGCCGCGACCATGCCCAGCAGCCGGAGCGTCGCCGCCTGCCGGCCCCCCATGCCGGCCAGGGCGAAGAACCGTTGGCTCGCGACGAGCAGCGGCTCGGCCTGGTCGGGGCGGCGCGCCCGGACGTGCCCGCCGGCCAGGTTGAGGCGCGTCTCGGCGGCCCCCACCGGATCGCCCGCGGCATCGAAGGCGGCGAGCGCCTGCCGCCCGTAGTCCTCGGCCAGTTCCTGGCGGCCACTCTCCAGGCTGGTCACCGCCAGGTTGGCCAGCGGGTGGGCGGTCAGCTCGGGGGCGTACCGCGTCGCCGCGGCCAGGGTGCGCTGGGCCAACGCATGGGCGGTGGCCCACTGTTGGCGGCGGATGGCGAGCGAGGTGAGCCCCTGGAGGCAGGGCGCCAGCAGGTTGGTGCCCTCCGGTCTCGGCCGGAGCTCCGCGCCGGCTGTGCTGTCCGTGTCATCCGTGCCATCCGTGCCGGCCGCGGCGGGCGTGAGGAGCAGCGCGTGGGCCTGCTCCAGCGCCGTCTGCGCGGCATCGAGGTCGCCGGTCTCCTGCAACGGGTTGGCCAGGTTGATCAAGGTGGTGGCCCGCAGCGTCCAGATCGGCTCGTCGGCCAGCAGGTCGAGCGCGTCGCACGCGTCGAGCGCAGCGCGGTGGGAGGCGATGGCCGCCCGGTGGTCGCCGAGCGCGTTCGCCACCGCGGCCCGGTTGCCCAGCGCCTGCACCTGGAGGTGGTGGAGCTGGGCGGTGAGCTGCCTCGTGGCGTGCACCGCCTGGTCGAACGCGCCGTGCGCGCCGGGCAGTTCGCCGCGCCCGTACGCGGCCACGCCCTCCGCGCGCAGGGCCATGACGCCGGCCAGCGGATCGGGCCCGGGCCCGGCCCCAGACCCTGGCTCGGGCCCGGCCGCGGCAGGTTCGGCGGCTGTCGGTGCGACCGCGGCGGGTTCCGGGGCCGGCCCGGGCGTGGCGGGTGCGGAAGCGACGGGTTCCGGGGCGGGTTCGGGCGTCGGAGCCGGCGGCGTGGGGTCGGGCATGTCAGTAGTCGTCGTCCTGCTCCGCCGCTGCGGCGCGTTCGGCCGCCAACAAGTCGCCCGGGGCGCCCGGGCCGCCCAGTTCGCCCGGGTCGCCGGCCGTGGCTCGCGCCAGCCGGTCCCGTACCAGGCTCCTGATCTTCTCGCGCACCACCCGGTGGGCGGACGGCGCCTCGTCGTGGTCCGGCGGACCCGGGTCCTGCGCGGTGTCACCCGACGCCGCGGTGTCACCCGACGTCGCGGTGTCACCGGACACGGCAGAGTCACCCGGCACCGAGGCGGCGCCGGCGCGCGGCGGTACCGGGTCGAAACCCGGCAGGTACACGCCGACCTTCAGCGCGGACACCGGCTGCCCTTCGGGCACCGTCAGCCGTCCCGTCCAGGCGTCGCCGGCCAGGGTGAGGGCCGTGGTGACGGGTGGGCCGCCGATCTCCGCCCAGGGCACCAGGTGCGGCGGCAGGGCGCGCGGCGCGCCGGGCGTCAGCCGCTCCGGCGCCGCGGCCACGCTGACCGCGATGACGGTGTGCCCCGCCGCCCTGACGGCCCGCCAGGACACGGCCCGCTCCGATGCGTCCACCAGGCCCGGCGGGTAGCGGCGCCAGTCGGTGCCGCCGCTGCCGTGCGCGATCAACAGCCCGTCGGGCACCGGCTCGGGCGCCGCGGCACCGGCGGCCAGCGCATAGCGGTCGTACGCGGTCGGGGCGCCGGGCGCGGGTTCGTCCCCCGCGGCGCGGCCCGGC
>NZ_JBEHZD010000857.1:0-2238 GCF_040240285.1 Streptomyces sp. HSW2009
GGGCGGGGGGGGGGGGGGGGGGGCGGGGCGGGGGGGGCCGGCGGGCCCCCGGGGGGGGG
This sequence comes from Streptomyces sp. HSW2009, assembly GCF_040240285.1. NCBI lineage: Bacteria > Bacillati > Actinomycetota > Actinomycetes > Kitasatosporales > Streptomycetaceae > Streptomyces > Streptomyces sp. HSW2009. Next base: position 60 of record NZ_JBEHZD010000857.1, read on the forward strand.
GGGGGGGGGCCCCGGGGGGGCCCCCCCGGGCGCGGTACCGCCCGGTGGGGGGCCCCCGGCGCCGCTGGGGGACGAGAGCCGAGGCCCGCGACGGGAGCGCCGCGCGGGCAGGGATGGGGGCAGGAGATGACCGGATGCCGACTCTGCGGCTCGGCGGCGCTGGAGAGCGTCGTCGACCTGGGGGCGACCCCGCCGTGTGAGAGCTTTCTCGCCGCGGACCAACTTGACCTGCCGGAGCCGGCGTACCCGCTGCACCTGCGGGTGTGCACGGAGTGCTGGCTGGCGCAGATCCCGCCGTTGATCACGCCGGAGGAGACGTTCAAGGAGTACGCGTACTTCTCCTCGTACTCCACCTCCTGGGTGGAGCACGCGCGCGCCTTCGTCACGGACGCGGCCGAGCGCCTGGGGCTCGGGCCGAGCTCCTTCGTGGTGGAGGTGGCCAGCAACGACGGCTATCTGCTGCGGCACGTGGTGGACCGGGGGGTGCGCTGCCTGGGCATCGAGCCCTCGGTGAACGTGGGCGCCGCGGCCCGCGAGGCCGGGGTGCCCACGGTGTCGGAGTTCTTGGACCCGGACACCGGCGCCCGGGTGCGCGCCGAGCACGGCCCGGCCGATCTGGTCGTGGCCAACAACGTGTACGCGCACATCCCGGACGTGGTCGGCTTCACCCGCGGGCTGCGCGCGCTGGTCGCCGACGACGGCTGGGTCTCCATCGAGGTGCAGCACCTGCTGACCCTGATCGAGCTGAACCAGTACGACACGATCTACCACGAGCACTTCCAGTACTACACGGTCGCCGCCGCGATCCGGGCGCTGGCCAGCGGCGGGCTCGCGCTCGTGGACGTGGAGCTGCTGCCCACGCACGGCGGCTCCATCCGGCTGTGGGCCCGCCCCGCCGAGGCCGCGGGCGAGCCGAGTCGGCAGGTGGCGGAGGTGTTGGCGCGGGAGAAGGCCGCCGGGTTGCAGGAGCTTTCGGGGTACGCGGAGTTCGCCGCCCGGGTGGCCACGGTCCGCCGGGACCTGCTGCGGTTCCTGATCACCGCGGCCGAGCGCGGCGAGCGGGTGGTGGGCTACGGCGCCCCCGGCAAGGGCAACACCCTGCTCAACCACTGCGGCATCCGGCCCGACCTGCTCGCGTACACGGTGGACCGCAACCCGTACAAGCACGGCAGGTTCACCCCGGGCACCCGCATCCCGATCCTGCCGCCGGAGCAGATCGCCGCCGACCGGCCGGACTACGTCCTGGTGCTGCCCTGGAACCTGCGGGCCGAGCTCACCGAGCAACTGTCGTTCGTGCACGCCTGGGGCGGCCGGCTGGTCTTCCCCATCCCGGAACTGAGCATTGTCGAGGTCAAGCCATGAAGGTCGTACTGTTCTGCGGCGGTTACGGACTGCGGATGCGCAGCGGCGCGGCCGACGACGTGCCCAAGCCGATGGCGATGGTCGGGCCCCGGCCGTTGATCTGGCACGTCATGCGCTACTACGCGTCCTTCGGGCACACCGAGTTCATCCTGTGCCTGGGGTACGGGGCGCACCACATCAAGGACTTCTTCCTGCACTACGAGGAGACGACGTCCAACGACTTCGTGCTGCGCGGCGGGCGCACCGAGCTGCTGTCGACGGACATCGCCGACTGGACCATCACGTTCGCGCAGACCGGCATCGAGTCGCCGATCGGGGAGCGGCTGCGCCGGGTGCGGCACCATCTGGACGGCGATGAGATGTTCCTCGCCAACTACGCGGACGTGCTGACCGACGCCCCGCTGCCGGCGATGATCGAGTCCTTCGCGCGGCGGGACGCCGGTGCTTCGATGATGGTGGTGCCGCCGCAGTCCTCCTTCCACTGCGTGGATTTGGGTGACGACGGCCTGGTGGGCGGCATCACGGCGGTGAGCGAGCTGCCGCTGTGGGAGAACGGCGGCTACTTCGTGCTCCGCCAGGAGGTCTTCGACCACATACCCGAGGGCGGTGACCTGGTCGCCGACGGCTGTGCCCAACTTGCCAAGCGGGGGCGGCTGGTGGCGTACCAGCACCGCGGGTTCTGGAAGCCGACCGACACCGTCAAGGAGCGGGCCGCGCTCGACGCCGCCTACGCCAGGGGCGACCGCCCGTGGGCCGTGTGGGAGCGGGCCGGCGCGCCGGCCGCCCCGCAGGGCGGCGCGGGCCGGGCGGCCGGGGC
>NZ_JBEHZD010000858.1:0-2232 GCF_040240285.1 Streptomyces sp. HSW2009
GGGGGGGGGGGGGGGGGGCGCCGCCCCCCGCCCCCCCCCCCCCCCCCCCCCCCGGTCGTCCCTCGGCACGGGTGGCCGCGCGGGGCGTCCGTGCCGGCAGGGGCCGGAGGGTGCCCGTTCCGACCCGGGTGTCAGAGGGCGCGCATGTCGCTGGGGGCCAGCCGCGGGGCGCGGCGTGGTGGGGTGACGCCGGCGAGCAGGATCAGCCGGCAGGCGCGGTGGCGGTGGTCGGCGTAGGGGGCGAGCAGGTCGAGCATCGCGGCGTCGTCCGTGCCGCGGCGGCCGGTGAGCGCGTAGCCGATGATGCCGGGCAGGTGCAGGTCGCCGACGGTCACCGCGTCCGGTGCGCCGTTGCTGCGCTGGAGCGCCTCGGCCGCCGTCCACGGGCCGATGCCGGGTACCGCCTGGAGGCGCGCCATCGCCTGCGGCAGCGGCATCGCCGCCGCCTCCTCAAGCCGGCGGGCCACGCGTGCGGCGCGCACCACGGTCGCCGAGCGCTTGCCGTCCACACCTGCCCGGTGCCACTCCCAGGACGGGATGAGCGCCCAGGTCCTGGCGTCGGGCATGACCCGCATCCGGTCCCTCGGGCCGGGCGCGGGCTCGCCGTGCCGGCTCAGCAGCAGCCGCCAGGCGCGGTACGCCTCGTCGCTGGTGACCTTCTGCTCCAGGATCGAGGGCACCAGGGATTCGAGCACCAGGCCGGTGCGGATCAGGCGGAGCCCCGGGTGGCGCCGGTGGGACTCGTGGACCAGCCGGTGGCGCGGGCGGAAGCCGGCCGGGTCGTCGTGGCCGCCGAGCAGGTCGGGCAGGCGGTCGAGCAGCCAGTCGGCGCCCGGGCCCCACGCCTGCGCCTCGATCCCGTCGCCGCGGCGCGCCAGCCGGATCGTGCCCGGGCCCTGCGGGGTGCGCGAGGCCCGCCAGATCGTGCCGTCCGGGTCCACCTGGAACGCGGGATCGCCCGGGCCGCGGCGCAGCACGGCGATGTTGCGCCCCAGGTCGTACGGGCCGGGCGGGACCCAGATGCGGCTGGCGGACATCCCGCCAGCGTACGTGGCCCGCCGGCCGGGGTGGCAGGTCCGCTCCGCTGCGGTGGCAGGTCCGGCTGCGGTGGCCCGGCCGCACGGCCCGGGTGGCAGGTCCGCTCGCACGCACCGGGCGCGGGGCCGTACGGACCGGTGGCAGGTCCGCTCCGCTGCGGGCAACCTCAGAGAACTTCAACCGTAGTACTCTGCCTGGAGCGGCTGGCGGCCCGTACGGCATCGGTGTGGCCGGTCGGCCCGTACGACGTCCGGCGCCGCGGGGCGGTGGCGCCCGGTGCGGTGCACGAACCCGCAGGCACCGGGGCTGCGGGAGCGCGAGGCGGTGCCTGCGGCGGTGGGCCCGGTACGACGACGGAACGGAAGTGGTGGGCATGGTGCGGCGGAACGACGAGCGGCGGGCGGCCCTGGTCGACGCGGCGATCGAGGTGCTCGCGGCGGAGGGCGCCCGGGGGCTGACCTTCCGGGCGGTGGACGTCAGGGCGGCCGTGCCCGCCGGGACCGCGTCCAACTACTTCGCCAACCGCGACGACCTGCTCACCCAGGCCGGCGCCCGGGTCTACGAGCGGCTCCAGCCGGACGAGGCGACCATCGCCAGGCAGCGGACGAGCGGCCGGGACCGGGAGACGTACGCGGAGCTGATGCGGGAGCTCATCGCCCGGATCACCGACTACCGCGCCGGCTACCTGGCCCTGCTCGAACTGCGGCTCGAAGCGACGCGCAGGCCGGCGCTGCGGGCGGTGCTCACCGAGCGGGGGCGCGCCGACATCGAGGCCAACGTGGCCTACCACCTGGAGTCCGGGCTGCCGGGCGACGCGACCGCGGTCCGGCTGCTCTACCTGGCGTTCAACTGGCTCGTCGTGGAACAGCTCACCCTGCCGGACGTCCTCTCCCCCGCCGAGCGGGACGCGCTCGTGGCCGCGGCGGTGGAGCGCATCGTCCAGGGGTGACCCCGCGCCGGTCGGGCTACCGCCGCCCTCACGCGCGGGCGGGCGGGCGGGCGCGAGGCGATCGGGGCGCGGGCCTGCCCGACGTCGGGCGTCGGCGCGGCCTCGCGCGGGCGGGCGCGAGGTGGGCCGGGCCGGGGGGGGGCCCCCGCCGGCCCCCCGCGCCCCCCCCGCCCGCCCGCCGGGCCCCGGCGGGGGGGGCGCCCCCCGCGCCGGCCCCCCCGGGGGGGGGGGGGGGGGGGGGGGGG
>NZ_JBEHZD010000859.1:0-2229 GCF_040240285.1 Streptomyces sp. HSW2009
CCGCAGGCCCCGCCGCCGCAGGCGCCCATGCACGCGGCCCCGACCGTGGTCGCCCCGCTCACCCCGCCCGGAAGCCAGGTGCCGCCCCCGGGCGCGCCCGGTCAGCCGCAGGGTTACCCGGGCCAGCCCGCCCCGTACGGCACGCCCGGCGGCCACCCCGGCGCCCCGGGCCAGCCACCCGGCCAGTTCGCGCCCGGTCAGCCCGCCCCGCCGCAGGCCCCGTACGGGCAGCCGCAGGGCCAGCCGTTCCCGGGCCAGCCCGGCCACGGCCAGCCGGGCGCACCGGGCTATCCGGGCCAGCCGGCCCCCGCCCCGTACGGCCAACCGCAGCCGGGCCAGCCGCAGCAGGGCCACCCGCAGCCCGGTCAGCCGCAGGGCTACCCGGGCCAGCCCGCTCCCTACGGGCAGCAGCCGATCCCGGGCCAGGCCGGCGCGCACGGCGGCGCGGCTGCCCCCGGCGTGCAGGCGGCGCTCGCGAAGTACCGCGAGGCGCCGACCGGCCAGCGGTGGACCCCGCAGAACCCCCGGCTGATCCGGGTCGACCTCGGCATCGGCGGCCAGCCCGTACTGGCCAAACAGGGCACGATGGTGCTCTACCAGGGCAAGGTGGACTTCGGCTACAAGGGAGCCGGCTTCCGGGGCCGCATCGTCGGCAACGCCACCGGCCAGGAGATGCAGCTCATGCGCTGCTCGGGGCAGGGGCAGGTGTTCCTCGCCGAGAACGCGGCCGAGGTGCACCCCATCGAGCTCCAGGGCGACGCGATCTGTGTGGCCGCCGAGAACGTGCTCGCCTTCGACGAGTCGCTCCAGCACGAGGTCCGGCGCATCGAGGGGCACGGCATCCCGGGCGGGGCCCTGTTCACCATGCAGTTCCAGGGCACCGGCACCGTCGTCGTCAAGACCCAGGGCACCCCGGTGGTGCTGCCCGTCACGCCGACCACGTTCGCCGACAGCAACGCCATCGTCGCCTGGTCCGCAGCCGCGCAGGTGATCATCTCCAGCCAGGTGCGGCTGCGCCGCGCCGCCTTCCCCGGCCACAGCGGGGAGGCCGTGAACCTCCAGTTCCGGGGCGCGCCCGGCAACTTCATCGTCGTCCAGCCGTACGAGGTCTGAGGGAGCCCGTCATGAACCAGCACCAGCTCGCGGGCTACGCCCCGACCCCCGTCGCCGCCCGCATGGAGAACCACGGCAGCAGCATGCTGAAGGTCGCCATGCAGAGCGGCCAGGACCTGTTCGCCCGTACCGGTTCGATGGTGGCCTACGAGGGCTTCGTCCAGTACGAACCCAATCCGCCCGCCGTGCGCCAGATGGCCTCCCAGTGGCTGACCGGCGAGGGCGCGCCGCTGATGAAGTGCAGCGGCGACGGACTGCTCTACCTCGCTGACTACGGCGCCGACGTGGTCTGCATCAACCTCAACGGCGACTCCCTGTCGGTCAACGGCACCAACCTGCTCGCCTTCGACGCGCACCTCCAGTGGGGCGTGCAGCGGGTCAAGGGGATGGCCAAGTTCGCCGGTCAGGGCCTGTTCAACGTCGGCGTGTCGGGCACCGGCTGGGTCGCCCTCACCTCGCGCGGCACGCCGATCGTGGTGGACTGCGGGCGCGGCGAGGACGAGACGTACGTCGACCCGGACGCGCTGGTGGCCTGGTCGACCAATCTGAAGATGAAGGGGAAGCGCAGCTTCAAGGCGTCCTCGATGATCGGCCGGGGCAGCGGCGAGGCGTACCAGCTCGGCTTCTCCGGCCAGGGCTTCGTCGTCGTCCAGCCCAGCGAGGACAGCACCGACCGGCTCCGGGCCCGGGGCTGAGGGGGAACGAGAGACATGCAGAGTCCGCTCTTCGGCCACACCGAGGCGCAGTCCCAGGACCGCTACGCCATGCAGAACCCGCAACTGCTGCGGGTCTCCCTGACCGGCCACGACGACGTCCTCGCGCGCAAGGGCTCGATGGTCGCCTACCAGGGGCTGATCGAGTTCGACGGCGAGTTCCAGACGCAGAGCCAGCGCCGCGCCCGCGCCAACACCGGCGAGGGCCTGGACCTGATGCGCTGCTCGGGGCAGGGCACGATCTACTTCGCCAACCTCGCGCAGTACGTCCACGTGGTCGACGTCGACAACCACGGGCGGACGGTGGGCCCCGGGTACCTGCTAGGGCTCGACTCGGCGCGGCAATGGGCGACCGGGGCGGTCGACAGCCCCGACCGCATCTCGGGGTCGGGCCAATACCAAC
>NZ_JBEHZD010000086.1:0-19632 GCF_040240285.1 Streptomyces sp. HSW2009
CCCCCCCCCCCCCCCCCCCCCCCCCCCCCCCCCCCCCCCCCCCCCCCCCCCCCCCCCCCCCCCCCCCCCCCGGCCCGCCGCAGGTGCGGCGGAAGGTTTCTCCAGCGGCTGCCCGGGGCGACGTGGACGCCAGCCGGGGCGGCGGCCCGGGCCCGGCGCCGGGCTACTACCAGGTGGGCGGGCTGGCGATGCTGCGGGCGATCGCCTCGTCCAGGACCTGGGCGGTCTGGGTGACGTCGTACGTGGAGTTGTCGATGATCGGCAGGCCCGACCCGTACCAGCCGGCCATCCGACCGTGGATGCGGGCGACCTCCTCGTCGCTGAGCCTGCGGTTGCCCGAGCGGGCCGCGTTGCGCTCCAGGACGACTTCGAGGCCAGGCAGCAGCACCACCGGCAGCAACCCGGGGCCCACGTGGCGCTTCCAGCCACCGAGCCCCACCACCGGGCGGTCCGGGAAAACGGCGTCGTCGAGGATGCACGAGATGCCGTTCGCGAGGAAGTTACGGGCGGCGAAGCCGCAGGTGCGGCGGGCGAGCCGGTACTGCGCCTCGGAGTTCTCGTTCCAGCCGGACTGCGGGTTGGCGAAGCCCGACCTGACCCATTCGCGTACGTCGTCCAGGCTGATGTGCGCGGTGGGCACCCGGCGGTTGTCGGCCCACAGCCGGGCCACGGTGGTCTTGCCCGCGCCCGCCGGGCCGATCAGGAGAACGGCGACGGCGGCCCGGGAGGCGTCGATCACGGGCTGGTCCTGCGGGGCGTCCGGCAGCGGTACCGGCGCGCCGGGCGGGAGCGTCACCGGCCCCGTGGCGCCGTCGGCCGGCGGTGGCGGCGGCCCGGACGGCGCGGCCATCGGCGGGGCCGTGTGGTGGTGGGGTGCGGGCTGCGCCGGTGCGGGGTGCGGGCCCTGCGCGGGCCAGCCGGGGGCCGGCACCTGCCCGCCGGCCGGGTGCGGGCCGCCGGCGACGGGCGGCTGTCCGGGCGGGGCGGGGTGGCCCGGGTGCTGGACGGCGCCCGCGGCGCCCGTGACGCCCGGTCCGTGGGACGGGGGCAGCGGAACTCCCGTGACGTGCTGCATCCGGTGGCTCTCCGTCTCGTGCCGGCGGCTGACCTTGGCTGGACCCGGCCGTTCGCACGTACGCCGACCAGGTGTGCTACCGAACGGTACTCCCCCGCCCCCGGCGACCCGGCGCCCGACCCGGCCTTCGCCGGACACGGCGCGTTCCCGCCAGTTCGGCACTCGACGGGCCGCCGTCGCGCCCTTGGTGACGGACCGTCAGGGGATCACCGACACACCCCGATGCTCCGCCACCGCGCCTTCAACTCGCCCGTACCGCCAGGCTGTTGAGCACGACGACCGCCGGTCGCCGGCCCCGGGCGGCGCCGACGGTGCACGGCGTCGTCCGGGGCGGGTGGCGGAATGCGTCAGCCGTCGATCTCGTCGGCCAGGGCCCGCAGGGCGAGCCGATATGACCCGATTCCGAAGCCGGCGATGGTGCCGCTGGAGACGGCTGCGATGACAGAGTTGTGACGGAACTCCTCCCGCGCGTGCGGGTTGGAGATGTGCACCTCGATCAGCGGGGCGGTGCGCTGGGCCGCCGCGTCCCGCATGCCGTACGAGTAGTGCGTGAAGGCGCCCGGATTGATCACGACCGGCAGCGCGCCGTCCGCGGCCTCGTGCAGCCAGCGGATCAGTTCGCCCTCGTCGTTGGTCTCCCGGACCTCGACGTCGAAGCCGAGTTCCTTGCCGAGCGCGGTGCACTGCTCGACGAGGCCGGCGTACGAGGTCGCCCCGTAGACGTCGGGCTCGCGGCTGCCCAGCCGCCCCAGGTTGGGGCCGTTGATGACCAGGACGCGCCGGTCGTCGCTCACTCCGCCACCTCTCCGTACGCGGCGAGCAGCACCGCCGGGTCCGGGCCCTCCAGGACGGCGGGCTTACCCAGGCCGTCCAGGACGATGAAGCGCAGCAGGTCGCCGCGGGACTTCTTGTCCACGCGCATGGTCTCAAGGAGCTTCGGCCACTGGTCGCCGCGGTAGCTGAGCGGCAGGCCCACGCTCTTCAGGACGGCGCGGTGCCGGTCAGCCGTGGCATCGTCCAACCGGCCGGCCAACCTGCCGAGTTCGGCGGCGAAGACCATGCCGACCGAGACGGCCGCGCCGTGCCGCCAGTTGTAGCGCTCGTTCTTCTCGATGGCGTGCGCGAGGGTGTGGCCGTAGTTGAGGATCTCGCGCAGGCCCGACTCCTTCAGGTCTGACGAGACGACCTCGGCCTTCACCTTGATCGAGCGTTCGAGCAGCTCGGCGGTGTGCGGACCCTGCGGGCTGCGGGCGCCCTCCGGGTCGGACTCGATGAGCTCCAGGATCGCCGGGTCGGCGATGAAGCCGGCCTTGATCACCTCGGCCAGACCGCTGACGTAGTCGTGCACCGGCAGCGTGTCCAGCGCGGCCAGGTCGCACAGCACGCCGGCCGGCGGGTGGAAGGCACCGACCAGGTTCTTGCCCTCGGCGGTGTTGATGCCGGTCTTGCCGCCGACCGCGGCGTCGACCATGCCGAGCACCGTGGTGGGCACCGCGATCCAGCGCACCCCGCGCAGCCAGGTGGCGGCCACGAAGCCAGCCAGGTCGGTGGTGGCCCCGCCGCCCACGCCCACGATCACGTCGGAGCGGGTGAACCCGGTCTGCCCGAGGGCCTTCCAGCAGTACGCGGCGACCTCGGCGGTCTTGGACTCCTCCGCGTTCGGCAGTTGGATGGCGATCGCCTCGTACCCCTGCTCGGCGAGGTCGGCGCGGAGCGCGTCACCGGTCGCGGAGAGCGCCGCGGGGTGCAGCACGGCGACGCGCGTGACGCCGGAACCGATGAGTCCGGGCAGCTCGCCGAGGAGCTGGCGGCCGACGAGCACCTCGTACGGCGCGGAACCCGCGCTGCCGCCGACGTGAATCCGGATCGGCGGCTCGGGGGCCTCGGAAGTGGGGGCCGCGGTGGTCTTGGACGGGTCAGTCATGCGTTCCTCACAGCGGGATGCGACGGCTTGGGGGGTGCGGGCGCGGCGGTCACGCGTCGAGCTCCAGCGCCTCGGCGACCGCGCCGGCCACGTCCTGCGGGGTGCGGTCGTCCGTGCTCACGACGGCCCGCGCCACCTCCGTGTACAGCGGCCGGCGCGCCTCCATCAGCTCCCGCCAGCGCTGCCGCGGATTGACCGCGAGCAGCGGGCGCGGCGCGTCGAGGCCCACCCGGCGTACCGCGGCGGCCAGTTGCACGTCGAGGAAGACCACCGGGCGGCCGACCAGCAGGGCCCGGGTCTCCTCGTCCATCACCGCGCCGCCGCCGAGCGAGAGCACCCCGGGGTGCTCGGCCACCGCGGCCCGGACCGCGGCCTGCTCCAACGCCCTGAAGTGCGGTTCGCCGTGCTCGAAGAAGATCTCCGGGATCGGCTGGCCCGCGGTCTGCTCGATGTCGGCGTCGGTGTCGCGGTAGGTGGTGCCAAGGCGCTCCGCGAGCAGCGCCCCGACGGTGGACTTGCCCGCGCCCGGCGGGCCCACCAGGATCACGGCGGGGCCCTGACCTGGGGCGACGGGGGCTCCAGAGGTGCTGGGAGCGCTGGTGGCGCTGGGCCCGCCGGCCGCACCGGCAGGGCTGCCCGTACCGCCGGCGGTGCTGCCAGGCCCGGGGGCGGGGCGGGGCGGCCCCCCCCGGGGGGGGGGGGGGGGGGGGGGGGGGGCCCGGGGGGGGGGGGGGGGGGGGGGCCGCGCGGGGGCGGGGGGGGCGGGGGGCCCGGCGGGCGCACGGGGGGGGGGGGCCGGTCCCGCGGGGGGGGGGCCCCGCCCGGGGGGCGCCGCTGGCAGCGCCGCCGGTGGTGGCGTTCGGGTCCTGGCCGGTCACCGGATCTGGAGGTGGTCGAGGAAGCCGCGGACGTTGCGGCGGGTCTCGGGGACGCTGTCACCGCCGAACTTCTCGGCCACCGCGTCGGCGAGGACCAGTGCCACCATCGCCTCGGCGACGATGCCGGCTGCCGGCACGGCACACACGTCCGACCGCTGGTGGTGGGCCTGGGTGGGCTCGCCGGTGGTGACGTCGACGGTGGCCAGGGCGCGCGGCACGGTCGCGATGGGCTTCATCGCGGCCCGCACCCGCAGCAGCTCGCCGGTGGTCAGACCGCCCTCGGTACCGCCGGAGCGGCCGGTGGCACGCCTGATCCCGTCCTCGGTCGGCAGGATCTCGTCGTGCGCCTGCGAGCCGGGCACACGGGCCAGGTCGAAGCCGTCGCCGAGCTCGACGCCCTTGATGGCCTGGATGCCCATCAGGGCAGCCGCGAGCCGCGCATCGAGCCGCCGGTCCCAGTGCACGTGCGAGCCGAGGCCCACCGGCACGTCGTACGCCAGCACCTCGACGACGCCGCCGAGCGTGTCGCCGTCCTTGTGGGCCTGGTCGATCTCGGCCACCATCGCCTCGCTGGCCTGCGGGTCCAGGCAGCGCACCGGGTCGGCGTCCAGCCGCTCGACGTCGGTGGGCTTGGGGTAGACGCCGTACGGGGCCTTCGCCGCCGCGAGCTCCACCACGTGCGAGACGATCTCGATGCCGGCGGTCTCCTTGAGGTAGGAGCGGGCCACGGCGCCGAGCGCCACCCGGGCCGCGGTCTCCCGGGCGGAGGCGCGCTCCAGGATCGGCCGGGCCTCGTCGAAGCCGTACTTCTGCATGCCGGCCAGGTCGGCGTGGCCGGGCCGGGGGCGGGTCAGCGGGGCGTTCCTGGCGAGGCTCGCCAGCACCTCGGGGTCGACCGGGTCGGCCGACATGACCTGTTCCCACTTGGGCCACTCGGTGTTGCCGACCATGATCGCGACCGGTCCGCCGAGGGTCAGGCCGTGCCGCACGCCACCGATGAAGGTGACCTCGTCGCGCTCGAACTTCATCCGGGCGCCGCGCCCGTAGCCGAGCCGCCGGCGGGCGAGGGCGTCGGCCACCATGTCGGTGGTGATCGGTACCCCGGCCGGCAGTCCCTCCAGGGTCGCTACCAGTGCGGGGCCGTGCGACTCCCCCGCGGTCAGCCAACGCAACCTGCTCAACGTTGCTCCTTAACCTCGCGCCCGTGCGACTTCTCAGCCCCGATCCTCCCATGAGCTGCGACGGAGCCTGATCGCTCGTCCACGCTACGGACTGCGGGGCGCCCCTGCGCGGGGTACGGCGCACTGTTCAAGCGGAGTTCTCGCAGGCGGGGCGATCCGGTCGCAGACCGACCGGATACCGGCCGTTTGTCGGGCAGTTCGGTTAGCCGGCACTGACGGAATATGGCCATCCGCTGACCGTTTCGATCGCTCCGCGGTGGCCCGGCGATCGCAATTCGACCGTTGTCCCACCTCTAGCCGGGGGGCGTCGGGGCGCCGCCGGGCTGCCTTCAGATCACCGTCGGGCTGCCTTCAGGGCGCCAATCGGCTGCCGCCCGCACCGGGCCCAGACACCGCCGGGGACGGCCGGCACCCCGACCCGCACCGGGCCCAGCCCCAACCGACGGACGGCCGGCCCCCCCACCCCCCCCCAGGGCCGGGGCCCCCGCCGGCGCAAACGGCCAGTTCCGCGCTCAGCCCGCGGGCGGTCGCTGCCGGGCGGCGAGCGCCGCCTCGCCGGCCTCGCGCATCGCGGCCAGCGGCGCAGCGGCGCAGCCCGTCATCCGCTCGACCTGGAGCACCGCCTGGTGCACCAGCAGGTCGAGCCCGCCCACCACCGCCCCACCACGGCCGGCCCAGGCGGCGGCGAGCGCCGTGGGCCACGGGTCGTACAGCACGTCGAAGAGCGCGCCCGGCCGGTCGGGCACGGCCGCGGCCAGCGCGTCGGTGGTGCCGGCCGGGGTGGTCGCGATCACCAGCGGGGCACTCATCGCCGCCGCGGCGTCGGCCCAGTCGGCGGTGTGCACGCGCACCCCGAGCCGCTCGCCCCACTGCCGCATCTCGGTGGCCCGGGCCGCGCCCCGCACATAGGCGGTGACCTCGCCGACCTGGATGCGGGCGAGGGCGGCCAGTGCCGACGAGGCGGTGGCGCCGGCGCCCAGCACCGCGGCCCGCTCCACCCGCTCCACCCCGCGCTCGCGCAGCGCCGCGATCATCCCGGGGATGTCGGTGTTCTCCCCGACCCGGCGGCCCTCGGCGGTGAACAACACGGTGTTCACCGCCTCCACCGAGGCCGCGGTCTCGCTGATCTCATCCAGCAGCGGAATGATCGCCCGCTTGAGCGGCATGGTCAGCGAGAGGCCGGCCCACTCCCGGTCGAGGCCCTGGAGGAAGGCGGGCAGCCCGGTCTCGTCCACCTCGTACCGTTCGTAACGCCAGCCGGTCAGCCCCAGCTTGTCGTACGCGGCACGGTGCAGCACCGGCGAGAGCGAGTGCGCGATGGGCGATCCAAGGACCGCCGCCCTGCGGTCGTGCGGCATCTGTCTGTCCCCGCCCCTGTGTCCGATGTGTCAATTGCCGCTGCGGCGCTTGCGGTTGAATTCCTTGACCAGCTTGTCGTGCTCGGCGTAGGTCTTGGTGAACTTCGTCGTCTTGAGGTCGACGGAGATGAAGTAGTACCAGCCACCGCGTTCCGGCTCCAGGGTGGCCTTCAGCGCGTCCTCGCCCGGGTTCCCGATGGGTCCGGGCGGCAACCCCTCGTCGTGGTACGTGTTGTAGGGGTTGTCGTAGTTGCGCAGTTCCGCGATCGTCAAGTCAATCTTGCTCTGGTTCTTGACGTAGTTGTACGTGGAGTCGAACTCCAACAACCCGTTGGTCTGCACGTTGTCGGGCTTGAGGCGGTTGTAGACGACGTCGGCCATCTTGCGGAAGTCGTCGTGCGTCATGCCCTCGGCGTTGACCAGACTGGCCACGGTGACGAGGTCGAGCGGCGACTTCAGCCCCAGGCTCTGCGCCTTGGCCTCGTCGATGCCGAGCTTCGTGTACTCCTTGTTGGCCTGCTTGACCATGCTCTTGAGTACGTCGGCCGGTTTGGCGTCCTTGCCGACGTTGTAGCGGGAGGGGTAGAGGAAGCCCTCCAGCGGGTCCTTGATGTTCGGGTCGTCGTTGGCCCAGGACGGCAGTCCGAGGTTGCGGTACTCGTCCTTGGCCACCTTCATCGTGGTGCCTTCGGCCGCGCCGAGCTTCTTGTCGATCGCCGCGTAGACCGCCCGGTTGCGCATGCCCTCGCTGACGATCAGGAAGTTGAGCGCCGCGGGGTCGGTCATCATGGTGACCGCCGCATCGCCCGACATCTGTTTGTTGAGGGTGTACGAACCGGCCTGGATGCGGTCGCCGTTGGGGTTCTTGTTGGCGGCTTCCACGAACGCCCGGCTGCTCTTGACCACGCCTTCGCGGGTGAGAATGTCGCCCATGGCGGAGACGCCGGTGCCCTCGGGGATCTCGATCTGCACCTGCTCGTCGGTGCCCTCGCCCGCGTAGTCGGGGGCGGCGCCGAAGTGCTCCTGCCAGAACTGGTAGCCGAAGTATCCTGCACCGGCCACCACCCCGCCGAGCACCACCGTCACCACCAGACAGGCGGCGCCGCTGCGGCGTTTGGTCTTGTTACGGCGTTCCCGACCGCGCCGCCGCTCCTCGCGCGATTCCTGGACGTCGTCGTCGTAACCCTCTTCGTAACCGTCGTCGTAGCCCTCGTCCGGGCCCCCACGACGGCCACCGTCGCGGTCGTCGGGCCCGTCGGCGCCGCCCTCGCCGCGCCGTGGGCCGTTTCCACCTGCGAAGAGCTCATCCTCGGGCCGCTCCGGTGCGAGGTCGGGCTCGGGCTCGGCCCGCCTGTCGTCCGCCGGCTCGTCCACCAGCGGAGCGGCCGGCCCGCGCCCCTGCGCCCCGGCCTCCGGCTGCTGACCGAACGCGGCCTGCTGCTGGAAATGCTGGTCCTGGAGGTGCGGGTCCTGGCCGTGCGGCTGCTGGTCCTGCGGGTGCGGTGCGAAGTGTTGCGGCTGCTGGTGCTGCTGACCCGGGTGCGGGTGCTGCCCGGGTGCGGGGTACTGACCTGGCTGGCCGGGATGGCCCGGATGTGAGGGGTGGGGGTGCTCGCCCTGGAGCGGTCCGGCCGGGCCCGGCGCGGGATAGCCGTCCGGCGTTCCGTAGTAGTCAGCGTGCTGCCCGCCGTATGGGTCACCCTGCTGGGCCGCCTGCGCCTGGTAGGGATCGAGGGGCTGGCCGGGGTGCTGGCCGGTGGCGTACGGGTCGGCCTGGCCAGCGGCGTAGGGCACGCCAACGCCCTGCGAGTCGTCCCAGCCGTACTGCTGCTGCCCGAAAGGTTCCTGCTGCTGCGCATACTGCTGGGCCTGGTCGCCGTAGGGGCTCTGACCACCTGCGGCCTGCTGCCCGTGCCACCCCGGGTCCCCGTACAGGGGGTCTTCGGGGTCCCACGGTTGGGAGCCGGGGCTCCGGCCATACTCAGTCATCGATCCCCTAGTGCCGCGCTGCGGCAGCCGATACGCGCGTGGGGCGCGGGGTTCGCTCCGCCGGGCTATCACGATTCCCGGGTTTCGAACGGCTGCCATGCCGCGCGGAACGTTACCGTACTGCGATCAGATGACCACCTCGACGGCCTCCCCCGGCGGGCGCCCCGAGGTGCGCTCGGTCTCCAGTGCGTTCTGAAGGATGATGACGGCGGCGGCCTGGTCCACGACCGACCGCCCCTTCTTGCTGTTCACCCCCGCGGCGCGTAGCCCCTGAGCTGCGGTGACGGTGCTCATCCGCTCGTCGACCAGCCGTACGGGAAGGGGGGCGACGGTGCGGGCGAGCGCGCTCGCGAAGGCCCGTACCTTCGTCGCGGCCGGCCCCTCGGTGCCCCGCAGCGACCTGGGCAACCCCACGACCACCTCGATCGGCTCGTACTCGGCGACGATCGCCGCCAGCCGGCGCTGCGCGGCCGGCACATCACGTCCCGGCACCGTCTCCACCGGTGTCGCCAGGACGCCGTCGGGGTCACACGAGGCGACTCCGATCCGGGCGTCGCCGACGTCGATGGCGATCCTTCGCCCACGCCGCATGGGCGTTTCCTCGCTCATGCCGCCTCGTCCTCGCTCCCGCCGGCCCCGCGCTCCACGCGCCGGAACCGTCTCGCACCACCCGGGCGACGCCCGTGCGCCCCCGGGTCCCACTTGGCCCGATCGGGTGTACCACGCACCCGAGGGGGCCGGCTGAGCCGGCCGAGTGGCTTTCCCGCCGCCCGGCCGGCCCGTTTACTAAGCCTGCTCGGTGACCAGGTGTTGCACCGCGGCGATGGCCTCGTCCACGGCCTCCGGGTGCTGTCCGCCGCCCTGCGCGACGTCCGGCTTGCCGCCGCCTCCGCCGCCGAGCGTCTTGGCCGCGGTGCGGACCAGCTCGCCGGCCTTCAGGCCGCGCTCACGGGCCGCCTCGTTGGTGGCGATCACGGTGAGCGGACGCCCACCGTTGACCGTGAACAGCGCGACCACGGCCGGCCGGCCGCCCTGGATGCGGCCACGCACGTCGAGGACGCGCTTGCGCAGGTCGTCCGCGCCGGTGCCGTCCGGCCCCTGGCCGGTGGCCAGCGCCACGCCCCGCACGTCCTGGGCGCCGTCGGCCAGCCCGGCGGCGGCCTGGAGCACCTTCTCGGCGCGGAACCGCTCGATCTCCTTCTCGGCCTCCTTGAGCTTGGCCAACATCCCGGAGATCTTCTCCGGCAGCTCCTCGGGTCGGCCCTTGACCAGGTCGGTCAGTTGCGAGACGACCGTGTGCTCACGGGCCAGGAAGTTGTACGCGTCCACGCCGACCAGGGCCTCCACGCGGCGCACCCCGGAGCCGATCGAGGACTCGCCGAGCAGCTTCACCAGGCCGAGCTGGGCGGTGTTGTGCACGTGCGTGCCGCCGCACAGCTCCTTGGAGAAGTCACCGATGGTGACCACGCGCACCCGGTCGCCGTACTTCTCGCCGAACTCGGCGATGGCGCCCTGCTTCTTCGCCTCGTCCATGCTCATCACCTCGGCGGTGACGTCGAGCTCGCGCGAGAGCACGTCGTTGATCTTCTGCTCGACGTCGGTGAGCACGGTGGTGGGCACCGCGGTGGGCGAGCCGAAGTCGAAGCGGAAGCGGCCGGGCGAGTTCTCGGAGCCCGCCTGGGCGGCCGTCGGGCCGAGCGCGTCGCGCAGCGCCTGGTGGGTGAGGTGGGTGGCGCTGTGGGCGCGGGCGATGGCCCGCCGCCTGGCGATGTCGATCTGGGCGTACGCACTGGCGCCCACCGTGACCTCGCCGACCTGCACCACGCCCTTGTGCACGCTCACGCCGGGCACCGGCTGCTGCACGTCGCGGACCTCGACCACCGCGCCGGTGTCGAGCTTGATCCGACCGGTGTCGGCGAGCTGGCCACCGCCCTCGGCGTAGAAGGGGGTGCGGTCGAGGACGACCTCGACCTCGTCGCCCTCGTGTGCGGCGGGCGAGGAGACGCCGTCCACCAGCAGCCCGACCACCGAGGACTCGCCCGCGGTGTCGGCGTACCCGGTGAAGACCGTGGCGCCGGAGGCGTCGGCCACCGCGCGGTAGGCGGAGAGGTCGGCGTGGCCCTGCTTCTTGGCCTTGGCGTCGGCCTTGGCCCGCTCCCGCTGCTCCTTCATCAACCGGCGGAAGCCGTCCTGGTCGACGCTGAGCCCCTGCTCGGCGGCCATCTCCAGGGTCAGGTCGATGGGGAAGCCCCAGGTGTCGTGGAGCAGGAACGCCTTGTCGCCGGCGAGCTGGCTGGCGCCGGCGGCCTTGGTCTCGCTGACGGCGGCGTCCAGGATGTTGGTGCCGGCCTTGAGCGTCTTGAGGAAGGCGCCCTCCTCGGCCAGCGCGACCGTCTCGATGCGCTTGCGGTCGGTCAGCAGCTCCGGGTACTGCTCGCCCATGGTTTTCAGGACCACGTCCACGAGCTCGCCGATGACCGGACCAGTGGCGCCGAGCAGGCGCATGTTGCGGATGGCGCGGCGCATGATGCGGCGCAGCACGTAGCCGCGGCCCTCGTTGCCGGGCGTGACGCCGTCGCCGATGAGCATCACCGAGGTGCGGACGTGGTCGCCGACCACGCGCAGCGCGACGTCGCTGTCCGTGTCGGCGCCGTAGGCGACGCCGGTCAGCTCGGTGGCCTTGTCCATGACGACGCGGAGGGTGTCCGTCTCGTACATGTTGTGGACGCCCTGGAGGATCATCGCCAGGCGTTCGAGGCCGAGTCCGGTGTCGATGTTCTTGCTGGGCAGCTCGCCGAGAATCGGGAAGTCGTCCTTGCCGGAGCCCGGGCCGCGCTCGTACTGCATGAAGACCAGGTTCCAGATCTCCACGTACCGCTCGTCGTTGACGGCCGGGCCGCCCTCGACGCCGAACTCGGGCCCGCGGTCGTAGTTGATCTCCGAGCAGGGGCCGCACGGGCCGGGCACGCCCATGGACCAGTAGTTGGGGCCCATGCCCAGGCGCTGGATGCGCTCGGCGGGGACGCCGATGACCTCACGCCAGATGCGCTCGGCCTCGTCGTCCTGCTCGTAGACGGTGATCCACAGCTTCTCCGGGTCGAGGCCGTAGCCCCCGTCCTCCTGCGAGCTGGTGAGCAGCTCCCAGGCGAACTTGATGGCGCCTTCCTTGAAGTAGTCGCCGAAGGAGAAGTTGCCGCACATCTGGAAGAACGTGCCGTGCCTGGTGGTCTTGCCGACCTCTTCGATGTCGGGCGTGCGCACGCACTTCTGCACGCTGGTCGCACGGTCGAAGGGCGGCTTGACCTCACCGAGGAAGTACGGCTTGAAGGGCACCATGCCCGCGGGGACCAGCAACAGCGTCGGGTCGTCCGCGATCAGCGACGCCGACGGCACGACGGTGTGCCCCCGCTCCTCGAAGAAGCGTAGCCAGCGGCGGCGGATTTCGGCCGACTCCATCAGTAGTCCTCTTTCTCGTTGTTCCGGTCGCTCCGGCCGTCGTGCCGGTCGGTGGTCCGGTCGTCGTTGCGGCCGGCCTTGCGGTCGTTCCAGTCGTGGGCCCGGTCGATGGCCGGGTCGCCGTGGGTGGTCAGGCTCACGGGGCGGTACGTCTTCGACTCCAGCACCTGCGCGCGCTGTGCGGGCAGTTCCCGGACGTCGGGCCCCGCTGCGAGACCCAGTGCGTCGTTCAACGCCGCCTCCCGGTCCGCCATTCCGACCCGTACGTCCAGCGCGAACTGCTTGAGCCGGTGCCCGGTCTCCACCGCCTTGTCGGCGGCCTGCGCGGCGAGGCTCTCCGGCGCCAACTGGCGCAGCTTGCGGTTGACCTTGGTGGTGGCCCACACGCCGGCTGCGGCGCCGGTGGTGAACCAGAATGCGCGGCGGAACATCGCGATCAGTCCTTCTTGCTGCGGTTGTTGCCCCGGTCGCGTACCCGGCTGCGGCGGCCTCCACGGCGCGCGGCGGGCACCGTTTTGCCGACGACGACGGTCGCGGGGTCCGCGGCCTCGCCCTTGCGGCCGATCGCCCGGCGCACCCCGTAGCCGAAGGCGGCCACCTTCACCAGCGGGCCGCCGAACGCGGAGGAGACCGTGGAGGAGAGCGCCGACGCGTTGGAGGTGACCTCCTGGACGTCGGCTGCGATCGAGTCGACGCGGGCGAGTTGGGTGTGGGCCGAGCGCACCGTCGCGGACGCCTCGCTCAGCAGCGGTACGGCCTGCTCGGTGACCTCGGCCACCAGCTTGGTGGTCGCCCTGAGCGCCTGGGCAAGCCTCACCAGGGCAAGGGCGAGGAACGACACCAGGATCGCCCAGAAGACGGCCACGAGGATCCCGGCCACCTCTCCACCGGACATCTCGCACCGCTCCCTGCTGAATCTCGGGCTCGTCATGGGCCGCTGTTGGTCGTCCCGGTCGGCCGCCACGCACGGACGGTGGGGTCACCGCGGGCGCGGGCGGCAGACCCCGACCATATCGCGCCGCGGGTCGTCGGCCGTACTGTATTGCCGCCCGCAGCGGGCGGTTCGTGGCAGGTCGCGGACGGTGGCGAAGTGGCGCGGGAGGGGATTGTACGGCCCGCAAACCGTTCAGTACGCTCCGTGTTTTATGCGACATGCTCCGCGCCCCGGATCTCCACGGCCCGGTCCACTCGCCGGGCCAGCCAGAACAGGCGGGTTGCCCGCCGACGTCAGTCGATTCATCGGTCGGTCCGCGGAACTGGCCGAACTCAAGCGACTTCTCTCCCGGTCCCGTCTGGTGACGGTCACCGGGGTGGGCGGGATCGGTAAGTCACGCTTGGCACGCCGCGGTGCCAAGCGCATGCGGAATCGCTTCTGCGACGGAATGTGGCTGGTCCCCATGGACGAGCTACCCACAACCGGAACCCCAGAAGAGGCCCTGCTCGATGCGCTGGGGCTGGTGGCGCCCGGCGGCCGTTCGCCGCGCGAGGTGCTGGTGCGGCGGCTCGCGCAGGGCGACACGCTGCTCCTCATCGACGGCTGTGAGCAGGTGGTCGAGCCGTGCGCCGCGCTGGTGGCCGAGCTGCTGCGGCGCGCGCCCGGGCTGCGGGTGCTGGTCGCCAGCCGGCGCCCGCTGGGCATCACCGGCGAACGGCTGCTGCCGCTCGGCCCGCTACCGATCCGACCGGAGGCCGTGGAGTTGTTCGCCGACCGCGCATCGGCGGTGCTGCCCGCGTTCACGCCGGCGGTCGGCCGGGAGGCGGTGGGCGAGGTGTGCCGGCGGCTCGACGGCATTCCGCTGGCCATCGAGTTGGCGGCGGCCCAGTTACGCACGCTCTCCCTGGAACAGGTCCTGCACCGGCTCGACGACCCGCTGCGGCTGCTGACCACCACCGGTCACAGCGCCCCCGACCGGCACCGCTCGCTGTCCACGGCGATCGGCTGGAGCCACGAGTTGTGCAGCCCGGCCGAGCGGCTGCTGTGGTCCCGGCTCTCGGTCTTCGACGGCGGCTTCGACCTGGACGCCGTGGAGTACGTGTGCGCCGGTACGAACCTGCCGGCGGACGAGGTGCTGGCGGCGCTGACCGGCCTGGTCGCGCAGTCCGTCATAGTCCGCGACGCCCCGCCGGACGACGCGGGGCAGGCCCGCTACCGGATGCTGGACCCGGTACGCGCGTCCGGGGCCCGCTGGCTGTCCGAGCTGGGCGAGACGCAGCGGCTGCGCAAGCGGCACCGCGACTGGTACCTGGGGCTGGCCACCTGGTGCGAGTTGGACTGGTTCAGCCTGCGGCAGGTCGAGGTGGCGCAGCGGGTGGAGGCCGAGCTGCCGAACCTGCGGCTGGCCCTGGAGTACAGCCTGGACAGCCCGGACGACGCACACATCGGCCAGTACCTGACCGGCACGCTGTGGTTCTACTGGGTGGGCTGCGGGCGGCTCGCCGAGGGCCAGCGGTGGCTGGAGCGGGCGCTTGAGCTGGAGAGCGACCAGCCCGAGCCGCGCGCCAAGGCCCTGTGGGCGGTGGGTCTGACGGCGGCGGCGCGGGGGGACGCGGTGGCCGCGCTGACCGCCCTGCACGAGTGCCGCGAACTGGCCGAGAGCACCGGCGACGAGAGCGCGGCGGCGCTGGCGACGCAGATGCTGGGCGTGACCGCGCTCTCCAACGACGACCTGCCGGGCGCGGTGGCCCTGTTGCGCGAGTGCCTGGAGCGGTACCGCACCCGCGGCGAGCTCAACGCCCTGGTCCTCCTGGCCCAGGTGCAGCTCTCGTTGGCGCTGGCCCTGGTGGGCGACCTGGAGGCGGCCCTGGCGCTGGCCGAGGACGCCCGGCAGGTGGCGGCCGACAGCGGGGAGCGGTGGGTGCGCTCGTACGCCCTGTACGCGCTGGCCTGCGCCCGGGCCGAGCGCGGCGAGGACCAGCTCGCCCGCGAACTGCTGGTGGACTGTCTGGAGATCAAGCAGGAGTTCGGCGACGCCCTCGGCATGACGCTGGCGCTGGAGCGGCTGGCGCCGCTGGTGGTGCTCGACGCGCCGGAGTGGGCGGCCGAGCTCCAGGGCGCCGCGGCCACCGGCTGGCGCGACCTGAGCGGCGAGCCGCTGCGCTCCTCGCAGTTGCGCGACCGGCACGAGCGGTGTGCCGCCCGGGCCAAGGGCATCATCGGCGACGCGGGCTACGAGGCGGCCCGGCGCGGTGGCCGGCGCGGTGGCCTGGAGTTGGCGGTGGCCCAGGTCCTGGAGCGGGGCCGGGGCCGACCGGCCAGTCTCGTCGGCCAGGCCGGTGGGGTGGCCGGCCGCCCCTGGCCCGAGGAGGACCGGGCGAGCGAGGGCCGGGCCGCCGAGGAGTGGGCCGCGGACGCGGCGGCTGCGCTGCGCCGCAAGCAGCCGGCGGGACCACCACCGGCCCCCCCGGAAGCCGACGCCACGGAGTGAACCCCGCCGGGGCCCGGAGGAGCCCGCGTGGCCATGAACGAGGGCAACCACCGAACGGGCGGCGGTCCGCCGGCCCCCGCCCGCACACGGCACACACGGGCCCGGCCCGCCCGAAGCAGGTCCGGCCTGAACCCGTGTGAAGCAGACACCGCCCGAAGTAGCTCCGCAGCAGCCCCCACCCGACGGCATTCCCGCGACAGGCCCCCGCCGGACGAACCCCCCACTTGGCCGTACGCCTCCCCTACGGCCGCCAGCCCCACGTACCGGCGCCATCCGCACCGAGGTCCGGTGCAGGCGCCCGGTGGGCCCGAGACGGGGCACGCCGGGCGCCCACGGGGCCCGAAACGCACGAGGCCCCGCCCGAAGAGGGCGGGGCCTGCCTGCTGAGCGGTGCTTAGCGGGCGTAGTACTCGACGACGAGCTGCTCGTCGCAGATCACCGGGATCTCCTTGCGGTTGGGGTCCCGGTCGAGGCGGAACGCCAGCGCCTTGAGGTTGACCTCAAGGTAGCGCGGGGTCTCACCGTCGGTGTCGTAGCCACCCTCGCGGGCGACCTGGAACGGGTGCTTCTCGCGGCTGCGCTCGCGGACCATCACGACGTCGCCCGGGCGGACGCGGAAGGACGGCTTGTCGACCTTGCGGCCGTTGACCTCGATGTGACCGTGCACGACCATCTGCCGCGACTGGTAGATGGTCCGGGCGATGCCCGACCGAAGGACGAGCGCGTCCAGGCGGCGCTCAAGCTCGATGATCAGGGCCTCGCCCGTCTTGCCGTCGACCTTCCGAGCGCGGTCGTAGGCACGGGCCATCTGGCGCTCGCTGATGTCGTACTGAGCGCGCAGACGCTGCTTCTCAAGAAGACGGACCTTGTAGTCGCTGTTCTGCTTGCGGCCACGGCCGTGCTCGCCCGGCGGGTAGGGGCGGGCCTCGAAGTACTTGACGGCCTTCGGAGTCAGCGCGATGCCGAGCGCACGCGACTTCTTGACCTTGGGACGCGACTGGTTCACGTGGAACGAACCTCCATGTAAGTTAGGTAAGGCTTACCTTAGCCGAGGAGAATGTATGTTTCGACCTGGGAGCCCCACGTCCAGCGCTGCCCACGGCACGGAGTCAGACGACTCCGGCCCTGCTGGCACTGAGGTGGGTCAGCCGCGCCCCGCGGAAGACGCCCGGCAACCCACTGCTGCCGAGCGCGTACGAACCCTCGTAGAGTCCAACGCTACGGCGTCTCTCGCGATTCTCGGAATCGAGGAGCCCGAAGAGTTCGCCGCCGGTTTCCCTACAGCACGCACAGTAACGCCCGACGGAGACGTGCTATTGCTGGTTCCTGGCGGCTCGCCGGCGGCCAGAGCCGCCGCGTACGCGCAGGACGACGATCTCGGCTGCGTGATGGAGATCACAGATGTAGCACCCGTTTCGGTGCCGTATCGCGTGCGCGGGCGCGCCTGGATCGCCGGCTGGCTGACCCCGGTGCGGAACGAGGAGCGGGCCGCCTGCGCCATGCTGCTCGCCGAGCGGCACCCGGTCGGCGAGATCCTCGGCATGCAGGAGGTGCTGCGTCCGCCCAGCGCCGAGCGGCCCGGCGGGCGACCCGCCTGGGTGCTGTTGCGGCTGGAGGTCGGGGAGGCATGCGTGGACGATCTGTGGGGCGCCGAGAGCGTGGAGCAGGAGGCGTTCGCCGCCGCCGACCCCGATCCACTGGTGGAACACGAATCCGAACTCCTCCAACACCTGCACGCGGCGCACAGCGAACAGGTGCACCTGCTGTGCACGCTCTTCGGAGACCGCGCCGGCGGCTGCGGCGCGGCGCGCGAGCCCGGTGGCCAGGTGCCGGGGGGCCGGGTGTCCGGTGGCCAGATGCCCGGCGAGCCGCAGACACCACCCGGACGAGCGGTGCGCGCCGTGCCGGTCTCCCTCACCCGTTTCGGGCTACGGGTCCGCTTCACCGACGCCGACGCCCGCTCCTTCGACGCGCGCTTCGACTTCCCACAGCCGGTACGCGACGTGGGGGAGTTGCGCCGCGCCATGCACACCCTGTTCGAGGCCGCGGCCCAATAGCCCCGGCCAACCCGAGCGCCCCGGGCCGCCGCTCCCCTCATGCGGCCCCGGCCACTCCCCCGCACCCGCGCGCCTGCTCGCCCACGGCGTCTCCCTCTCCCCCCCCTCTTCCTCGCTTTTCCTCCCTCTCCGCCAACCATCGCTCCAGCCCGCCCGGCCACGGCACCCCTCACCCGCCGATGGCCCGCTCGGCCCATCGGCGCTCCGGACCCGGTTCCGGGGCGCCACCTCGGCCGCCCGGCGACCCAACTGCGTTGCATGGTGCGGTAGTTGGCGGTGGTTGACCGTCACCGGGGCGCTCGCCCGGGCGGCTGCCGTGCGCCGGGCCGCCCCACTCCCCCAGGCCCCCCCGCGCCCCCGCGCACCCGCGCCCCCGGCCGAGTCGGCCCGCACGCCGGACCTGCTGGCGGCGGCCCGCCCGCACACCCGACCCACCCGCCACCGCGGGGCTCACACTCCCAACAGGCCCCTACGCAACAGACCCGTACGCACAGCGCGCCCGTACGCGTACGCGCGGTACGCACACAGGCCCGCGCACACCACACGCCCCTACGCGCGCGTCCCTCAGCCGCCGGTCGGCTCGCCGTCGCCCTTCTCCGTCGTCGCCGCGCGGGCCTCGCCCTCGCCTCCGGTCTCGCCCCGGGAGCCGTCGCGGCCCGGGCCGTCCCGGGCGCTCTCCTCGCGGGCGGCGCCGTCCCGGGGCCTGGTCGGTGGTGGATCGCCGCGCAGTCGGGCCCGGACGCGCTCCACCACGTCCGCGTACCGCGCCTCCGCCCCGTACCTCGTGGGCGCGTAGTACTGCTTGCCGTGCACCGCGTCCGGCGCGTACTGCTGCGTGGCGATGCCGCCCGGCAGGTCGTGGGGGTACAGATAGCCCTGCGCGTGGCCGAGCTTCTGGGCGCCCTTGTAGTGCCCGTCGCGCAGGTGCGCGGGGACCGGCCCGGCGAGGCCGGCCCGGACGTCCGCCAGGGCCGCGTCGATGGCCAGGTACGCCGCGTTGGACTTGGGGGCGAGCGCCAGCGCCACCGTGGCCTGACCCAGGGCGATGCGCGCCTCGGGGTAGCCGATCAGGGCGACCGCCTGGGCGGCGGCGACCGCCGTCTGGAGCGCGGTCGGGTCGGCCATGCCGATGTCCTCGCTCGCGGAGATCATCAGCCGGCGGGCGATGAACCGCGGGTCCTCACCCGCCTCGATCATGCGGGCCAGGTAGTGCAGCGCCGCGTCCACGTCCGAGCCCCGGATGGACTTGATGAGCGCACTGGCCACGTCGTAGTGCTGGTCGCCGTTGCGGTCGTACTTCACCGCCGCCCGGTCGACGGCCTCCTCCAGCGTCGCCAGCGTGATCTCCGGCTCGCCCTTGGCTATCGCCGATCCGGCGCCCGCCTCCAGTGCCGTCAGCGCCCGCCGCCCGTCGCCGCCGGCGATCCGCAGCAGATGTGCCTCGGCGTCCTCCGGCAGCCGCACCACGCCGCCGAGCCCGCGCTCTTCGGCCAGCGCCCGGTGCAGCAGGGCGCGCACGTCGTCGTCGGTCAGCGGCTCCAGCGTGAGCAGCAGCGAGCGGGAGAGCAGCGGCGAGATCACCGAGAAGTACGGGTTTTCGGTGGTGGCCGCGATGAGGGTGACCCAGCGGTTCTCCACCGCGGGCAGCAGCGAGTCCTGCTGGGCTTTGCTGAAGCGGTGGATCTCGTCCAGGAACAGCACAGTCTCCCTGCCGTACCCGCCGGAGCTGCGGCGGGCGCCGTCGATGACGGCCCGCACCTCCTTGACCCCGGCGGTGATCGCCGACAGCTCCACGAAGCGCTTCTTGGTGGCCTGACTGACCACGTACGCCAGCGTCGTCTTGCCCGTGCCCGGCGGGCCCCACAGGATGACCGACGAGGCGCCGGCGGGACCGCCGCTGCCCTCGCCGACGAGCCGGCGCAGCGGCGAGCCCGGGCGCAACACGTGCTGCTGCCCCACGACCTCGTCGAGCGTGCGCGGGCGCATCCGCACGGCCAGCGGACTGCTGGCCGGGTCCTTCTCCTGGCGTTCCTCGGCGGCGGCGGTGAACAGGTCTGGCTCCACGCAGGAAGCCTATGCCACCCCACTGACAACGGGCCGGCGCGACCGCCCGCGACCGTCCTGACCTGGGCCGCAGCGGGCCCAGTGGGCACAGCCAGGCCAAAAAAGAAGACCGGGCCCCGGCCGGGGGCCCGCCCCCGCCCGGCCCCGCCCCCCCGGGGGGCGGGCCCGCGGGGGGGGGGGCCCGCCGGGGGGGCGCGCCGGGGGGGGGGGGCCCCCCCCACCCCC
>NZ_JBEHZD010000860.1:0-2216 GCF_040240285.1 Streptomyces sp. HSW2009
GGGGGGGGGGCCCGGGGGCGCCGCGGCGGCGGGCGGGGTGGGGGCGGGCCCCCCCCGCCGGGGGGCCCCGGGGCCGCGGGCCCCGGGCGGCCGGCCGGCCGCCGGTGGGTGCGTCGTTCGCCGCGTGGGGCGGATTCGCCGGGCCGGGCGTGTTCGCCGTGTGGGGCGCGGTCGCCGGGCCTGGCGCGTACGAAGAAGGGCCGGCCGCGTGCGGCGGGCGGTGGGGGTGCGGCGTCTGGGGCGCGTGCGGCGGCTCCTCGGCCGCGGGTGCCGCGGCCAACTCGCGCAGGACCGCTTCGGCTTGTTCGGCGGTGGGCCTGGCGGCCGGGTCCCTGGCCAGCAGGCGGCCGATCAGTTCGGCGAGCGGACCGGCGTGCGCCGGCGGGCGCGGTGTGGCGGTGCGGAGCGCGGCCACCGTCTGCGCCACCGCTTCGGCCGCCGGCTGCGTCGGGGCGGCGACGCGGAACGGGGTGGCGCCCTCCACCGCCGCGTACAGCAGGACGCCCAGCGCCCACAGGTCGGCCGGCGGCTGCGGCGCGGGCGCGTCCGCGGCGAGCCGCTCCGGGGCGATGAACTCCAGCGCCGCGATCGCCCCCTGGGGCCACGCGCCGGCCGCGGACCGCCCCGCGGGCGCGGTGTCGGTGTCGGCGTCGGCGGCGGGCGTGGTGCCGGCGTCGAGCGCCGCAAGGGCCAGCCGTCGCTGCTGGTCAACGGCGTGCACCAGGCCGAAGTCGGTCAGGACGACCCGCCCCGCACCGGCGCCGGCAGCGCCTCCCGGCCGGCCGGCGGCGGTCGAGCGGTCGCGGCCGAAGAGGACGTTGCTCGGTTTGACGTCGCCGTGCACGAGCCCGGCGGCGTGCGCGGCGCGCAGGGCGCCCGCCACCGCGAGGCCCACGTGGGCGGCCTGCCGGACCCCGAGGGTGGCCCGGCGCAGCGTGTCGGCCAGCGATCCGCCGCGTACCAATTCGAGGACCAGCCACGGCCGGTCGCCGACGCTCAGCACGTCGTGCACGGTGATGACGGCGGGGTGCTCGATGCGGGCGGCGGCGCGGACCGTACGGCGCAGCAGCTCGAAGGTGCTGGCCCGTTCGTCGGCGGTGAGTCCGGCGGGCAGCCGGGGTTCCTTGACCGCGACCTCGCGGCCCACGAGTTCGTCGCTGGCCTGCCAGACGGTGCCGAGCGCGCCGTCGCCGAGGTGGTCGCCGAGCCGGTACCGCCCGGCCAACAGCCCCCGACCGCCGCCGGCCCCCG
Organism: Streptomyces sp. HSW2009; assembly: GCF_040240285.1. NCBI lineage: Bacteria > Bacillati > Actinomycetota > Actinomycetes > Kitasatosporales > Streptomycetaceae > Streptomyces > Streptomyces sp. HSW2009. The sequence goes on from NZ_JBEHZD010000860.1 coordinate 1,252, forward strand.
CCCCGTGCCCCACCGGCGGCTGCGGCTCCCCGGCCATCGCGCCCTCCCCTCCGTGCGTCATGTTGTCCATCATCGCGCGGGGTTGAGCGGTACGGGACACAAGGGGCCAGTTGTCGGACGGATTCCACCGGATTCCGCGCCCGGTGCGGCACGCCGTCCCGGAACCGTCGGCGGGGCGGTTGGTCGGGCCGCCGGTGGGGCTGTTGGCGGGGCGGCTGCGCAACCGCCCCGTATCGAGCTCCGCAGCCCGTCCCACATCCAGCTCCGGACCCCGTCCCGTACCCCGTCCTGCAACCCGTTATGGGTCGACTTGCGGCGGTCGGACCCGGCGCCGGTACGAAACCGGACGGACCGGGGCTGACCGGGGTGGATCGCTGAGGAGCGGGGCCCGTTCGGGGCGGGCGTGCGGCTTCGGCGCTGTCGTCACGGAGCGTCGATATCGGGTTGTGCCCTTGCCGCGGCTCGTCACGCGGGGGAGTCGGTGGGGCGCTCGGGTACGCTCCGTTGGATGCGGGCCGTGCCGAAGTCGAACGCGAGCCGCGGCATGCCGTGCGGCCCCGGAGGGGGAGTCGGCAGCGGGCTCGTTTACGTACACCTGTGCAGCTCGCGCGGGGGACGGGCCGGTTCTGACGGCCCGTTGTTCGACTCCCCGCGATGTGCGTCGCACAGTATGCACCAGTCATACTCCTTGGCGCTGGAATATGTCTGAAGTGCTTGGTGAGGTGACTGTACGTCAACCATGCTGTCTCGTCGTGGGATCACGTTCCGTGATCCCGGAGAGGCGCGAAGCGATGTGTCCACCGGTTCGGATGGTGTGAGCGGTGCAGGTGCTTCAAATGCAGATGGAAGGCCGGCCAGACCCGGCCGAGGGGGGACGGGCGCGCCGCGGGGCGCGCTCCCGGCTGGCCCGCTCGGGGGTGGCGGTAGACGAGCCCCTGGCGGAGACGCTCATCTTGTTGATCTCG
>NZ_JBEHZD010000861.1:0-2212 GCF_040240285.1 Streptomyces sp. HSW2009
TAGGTGTTCATGTAGTACGGGAACCGGCTGGAACAACCAATCCCCGACACGAACACGATGTTCTCCCGAGCCAACCCCAACTCGGGCATGAAACCCTGCACCGCGGCCAGGATCGCGTAGTCCCCACACCCAGGACACCACCGCACTTCCTGATCCGACTTGAAGTCCTTCATCGACTGCTTCCCCGCAGCCCGCGGCACCAACGCCAACGCCCCCAACCCTCCACCCGAACCCGCACCCGCACCCGCACTTGAGCCGGGTGCGGGAGTAGATACGGATGCAGGTGTGGATGTGGGGGTGGTGGGTGTGGGGGTGGTGTCGTTGGTCACCGTCGTGATGGAAGCACCGGAGTGAGCGGAAGCGGCAGACGTGGTGGGGTTAGGCATTGATGGCCTCCTTCAGCGCGGTGGCCAGCTCTTCGGCCTTGAAGGGCATTCCGTTGATCTGGGTGTGGGATTGCGCGTCGATGAGGTACTTCGCTCGGATCAGCGAGGCGAGTTGTCCCAGATTCATCTCCGGGATCACCACCCGCTCATACCCCGCCAGGACCGTGCCCGTATTCGCCGGGAACGGATTCAGATGACGCAAGTGGGCCTGAGCGACCGCCACACCCTGTGACCGCAACCGGCGGACCGCGGCAGCGATCGGCCCGTACGTGGACCCCCACCCCAACACCAACGTGCGCGCCCCGCCATCGGGGTCGTCCACGAGCAGATCGGGAACCTGGATCTGATCGACCTTCGCTTGCCGGGTCCTCACCATGAATTCATGGTTGGCCGGGTCGTAGGAGATGTTGCCGCTACCGTCCTGCTTCTCGATCCCACCGATCCGGTGTTCCAACCCCGCCGTCCCCGGGACCGCCCAGGGCCTGGCCAAGGTGTGGGGATCACGCTTGTAGGGCCAAAACACCCGACTACCATCAGCCAACTCATGATTGGGCTCGGACGCGAACTGCACCCGCAGATCCGGCAGGTCCGCTACCTCAGGTACCCGCCACGGCTCCGACCCGTTCGCCAGATACCCATCCGAGAGCAAGAACACCGGCGTCCGGTACGTCACCGCGATCCGAGCCGCTTCCAAGGCCGCGTCGAAACAATCCGCGGGCGTCGACGGCGCGACGATCGGTACCGGCGCCTCACCATTACGCCCATACATCGCCTGCAACAAATCAGCCTGTTCCGTCTTCGTCGGCAACCCTGTCGACGGACCACCACGCTGAATGTCCACCACCAACAACGGCAGCTCCAACGACACCGCAAGCCCGATCGTCTCCGACTTCAACGCCACCCCAGGCCCTGAGGTCGTCGTCACCGCCAACGACCCGCCAAACGCCGCACCCAGCGCCGCTCCGATCCCCGCGATCTCATCCTCGGCCTGGAACGAGCGGACCTGAAAGTTTTTGTGCCGGGAGAGCTCGTGCAAAATGTCTGAGGCCGGGGTGATCGGATACGACCCCAGGAACAACGGCAACTCCGCCTGCACCGACGCGGCCACCAGACCATAGGCCAGAGCCAGGTTCCCGGAGATGTTCCGATACACACCCGGGGTGAACGCGGAGGAAGCGGGTGCGACCTCGTAGGAGACCGCGAAGTCCTCCGTGGTCTCCCCGAAGTTCCACCCCGCCCGAAACGCCGTCACGTTCGCCTGCGCCAACTGCGGTTTCTTCGCGAACTTCTTCCGCAAGAACGCCTCAGTACCCTCCGTCGGCCGGTGGTACATCCACGACAACAGACCGAGCGCGAACATGTTCTTGCTCCGCTCGGCCTCCTTCCGGGAAAGCCCGAACTCCTTCAACGCCTCAACCGTCAACGTCGTCAACGGCACCCCATGCACCTGGAACGCCGACAACGAACCATCGTCCAACGGACTCGTGGCATAACCGACCTTCGCCATCGGGCGTTTCGTGAACTCATCCGTGTTCACGATCAACACCCCACCCGGGGGAAGGTCACTCACGTTCGCTTTCAACGCGGCCGGGTTCATCGCGACCAACACATCCGGCGCGTCCCCCGGCGTGAGGATGTCATGATCCGCGAAATGCAACTGGAACGAGGACACCCCCGGCAACGTACCCGCCGGCGCCCGAATCTCCGCCGGGAAATTCGGCAACGTCGACAAGTCATTCCCAAACGCAGCCGTCTCCGAAGTAAACCGATCACCCGTCAACTGCATACCATCACCCGAATCACCCGCAAAACGGATAATGACTCGG
>NZ_JBEHZD010000862.1:0-2201 GCF_040240285.1 Streptomyces sp. HSW2009
GGTGGGGGGGGGGGGGGGGGGGGGGCCCGCGCCCGCGGGGGGGCCCCCCCCCCCCGGGGGCCCCCCCCCAGGCCGCGATCAGCCGCGCAGGTCAGCCGGCGTCCGGCCGACCCCGCTCGCCCTCGCGGTCGGCCGGGGCCACCTGCTCGTCCCCGGCGGCAGGAGCAGCGGAACCGTCCGCCGCGCCATCGCCGGCACCCTGCTCACCCGCATCGGCCACCGGCCCGTCCGCCGCCTCACCAGCAGCCGCATCGGCATCATCGGCCGCACCAGCCTCGGCGCCACCATCAGCCGCACCGCTCACGGGCTCGTCCGCCGCCTCATCGGCCACGGAACCATCCACGGCGTCGTCCACGACGCCATCCGCCGCGTCTTCCACGGCGTCGTCCGCAACCTGGTCCCCAGCCTCGTCCGACACGGCATCCGACGTCGCGTCCGCCGCGTCACCCGCCACGTCATCCGCCGCGGTTCGACCGGCATGGTCCGCGTCCGCCGCAGTCGGTTCCTGACCAGCGCCGGCCGGATCGCCGTCGTCCTCCAGGGCGTCGACGAACTCCACGCCGTCGAGTTCGGCCAGCCGGTCCGAGGCGTCCGTGGTGCCGCCCTGGTCCGCCTCCAGCGCCTTGGCGAACCACTCCCGCGCCTCGTCCGTACGCTCCACGGCAAGCAGCGCGTCGGCGTACGCGTAGCGCAGCCGCGCGGTCCACGGGTGTATGGCGGACGAGGCCAGCTCGGAGCTCTGCAACGTCACCACGGCGGCCTCGGTCTGCCCCATGTCACGCCGCGCACCGGCCGCGACGAGCCGCATCTCGACCTGCCCGGCCCGGTCCAGCTTCTGCACCTCGGGCTCGCCGGCCATGGCCAGCGCCCGCTCGGGCCGCCCCATGCCGCGCTCGCAGTCGGCCATGACCGGCCACAGGTCGGACGAGCCGGTCATCCGCCGCGCCGCCCGGAACTCGGCCAGCGCCTCCGCGTACTTGGCGACCCCGTACGAGGCGAAGCCCGCCGCCTCGCGCACCGCCGCCACCCGGGAGGCCAGCCGCAGCGCGACCCTGGAGTAGCCGTACGCCTGCTCCGGGTCCTCGTCGAGCAGCTTCGCCACCATGACGAGGTTCCTGGCCACGTCGTCGGCGAGGGTCTTCGGCAGGCTCAGCAACTCCTGCCGCACGCTCTTGTCGATCTCGTCGCCCGTCACGTCGTCCGGAATCGGCAGCCGGCGTACGGGCTCCCGCTCCCGATCGTCCCGACGCCCGCCGAAGCCACCGGAACGTTCGTCGCGCCGCCCGTAGCCGCCGCCACCGGACCGGTCATCCCGCCGGCCGTAACCGCCGCCACTGGAGCGGTCATCGCGCTGTCCGTAGCCACCGCCAGAGCGGTCATCGCGGCGTCCGTAGCCGCCACCGCCGGGGCGCTCGTCACGCCGCCCGTGCCCGCCACCCTGGTGGCCACCGTCCCGGCGCCCGCCGAAACCGCCCGAGCGCTCGTCGCGCCGCCCGTAGCCGCCACCGCCGGGGCGGTCATCACGCCGCCCGAAGCCGCCGCGCTCCTCGCGACGCTGCCCACCGCCGAACCGCTCGTCGCCGCGCTGGCCACCCCGGTCGAAGCCCGCGCGGCGGTAGCCGCCGCGGTCGTCGTGGCGGGGGCCGCGGTCGCGGTCATCACGGCGCGGGCCACGGTCGCGGTCGTCGTGCCGGGGAGCACGGTCACGGTCATCCCGGCGGGGACCGCGGTCGTCGAAACGCGACCCGCGATCACGGTCATCCGGCCGAGGCCCACGCGGCCGATCATCACGCCGGAACGACGAACGCTCATCCCGACCACCCCGGTCATCCCGGTCATCCCGACGGAACGGAGGACGCTCATCACGCCGCCCGAACCCACCACCAGAACGCCCACCACGCTCATCATCCCGACGCGGACCGTTCCACCGACCGCCTCGGTCCGAACCGCCAAACCCGCGTGAATCGCGCCGATCGCCGCCATCCCGGCGGCGCGCGTCGCGCTCCGGCCGGTCGTCGGAGGAGTGAGTGGGCATCGGTGTGACTCCTGTCTTTGGGTAACGCAGTCATTCTCGCGCACCAGGCAGAGCGGCGCGCTTCGGGCAAAAGAAAAAGGACCCTTGGTCCCAGCATGAACGCTGGGACCAAGGGTCCTCTTCAAAGATTGTTCGGCGGCGTCCTACTCTCCCACAGGGTCCCCCC
>NZ_JBEHZD010000863.1:0-2188 GCF_040240285.1 Streptomyces sp. HSW2009
GTCCACGGCCGCGAACTGGCCGGTCAGGCCGATGCGGCGACGCACCTCGCCCGCCTCGCGCACCACGTCGTAGCCGGGCCCCCCGGCGGGGGGGCGGGGGGGGGGGCGGGGGGGGGGCGGGCCCACGACGTGATCGTGCGGCGGCTGCCCGCCCTGCACGACCTCGGCGCGATGGACGTGCTGTGCCTGGACAAGACCGGCACCCTGACCCAGGACCGCCCGGTCATCGACGGCGCCTTCGACGCCGAAGGCCGGCCCGACCCGGGCGTGGCGCACTGGGCCGCGGTCAATGCCTGGTGGACCCTGAACCTGGCCGACCTGCCGAGCCCCGACGCCCTGGACGAGGCGATCCTCACGGCCGCCGCGGCGCCTGATGCCGCGTCCCTTGGTGCTGCGTCTCTTGGTGCTGCGTCTCTTGGTCCTGCGTCTCCTCATGCCGCGTCCCTCGGCGCCGCGTCTCCCACTCTCGCCGGGCCCGCGGCGCATGCACCGTACGAGCAGGTTGAGCCGGCTGAGCCGGCTGGGACGCACACGCCGTACGAGCCGCACGCGGCGGACCACGCGGCGGACAAGGCACACGCGCCGCGCGAGCCGTACGAGACGGATGCGGCGTACGAGGCCCACGAGCCGTACGACGCCTACGAGGCCGTGTCGGCGCTGCCCTTCGATCCGCTGCGGCGGCTGTCCACGGCAGTCGTGCGCACGCCCGGCGTGCTGGGCAGCGACACGCTGGTGGTGAAGGGCGCCGTGGAGTCGGTGGTGGAGCGGTGTGCGCTCACGGACGCGGAGCGGCGGCGGCTGCTCGCGACCGCGGCCGACCACGCGGACCAGGGCCTGCGCGTCCTCGCGGTCGCGACCGCCGAGCGGCGCAGCCGGCCGCGCGGTTACACGACCGCCGACGAACGCGGGCTGACCTTCCGCGGCTTCCTCACCTTCCGCGACGCGCTCGCGCCCACCGCGGACGAGGCGCTGCGCGGGCTCGCCGAGCACGGCGTGACCGTCAAGGTCCTCACCGGCGACCACCCGGGCACGGCGGCCCGCACCTGCCAGGAGTTGGGCCTTGAGCTCGACCCGGACCAGGTGCGGCGCGCCGAGGTGATCGACGGGCTCAGCGATGCGGACCTCGCCGACCTCGCCCGGCGCACCACCGTCTTCGCCCGCTGCACCCCCGCGCACAAGGCCAGGATCATCGCCGCGCTGCGCGCCGCGGGACACACCACCGGCTTCCTCGGCGACGGGGTCAACGACCTCGCCGCACTGCGGTCGGCCGATGTGGGCATCGCGCCGTGCGGCGCCGCCGACTTCGCCCGGGAGAGCGCCGACGCGGTCCTGACCACCAAGGACCTGACCGCCGTCGACCACGCCGTACTGGCCGGCCGGCACAGCAGCGGCAACATTTCCAGCTATCTGCGCATCACGCTCTCCTCCAACCTCGGCAACGTCATCGCGATGCTGGCGGCCGGTCTGATCCTGCCGTTCCTGCCGATGCTGCCGACCCAGGTGCTGGTGCAGAACCTGTGCTTCGACGCGGCGCAGCTCGCCCTTGCGTACGACCGGCCGGCCGGGCACCTGCTGCGCCGCCCGGCCGCGCTGCGCCCGCATGACTTCCTGCGCTTCATCACCGGCTTCGGCCTGCTCGGGGCCGCCGCCGACCTCGCCACCTTCGCGGTGCTGGCCTGGTCGGTGCACGGCTCGCTGGGCGGGGCGGGGCAGGAGTCCTTCCACGCGGGCTGGTTCACCGAGAACCTGCTGACCCAGGCCCTGGTGATGGTGCTGCTGCGCACCGGTCGCCGGGCGGCCGAGGGCCGCACGCCGAGCCCGGTCCGCTGGGCGGCGACGGCGCTGGCCGTCCTCGGCGTGCTGATACCGCTCACCCCCGTCGGCCCGTGGTGCGGCATGTCGGCCCCGCCGCCCGCGTACTATCCGCTGCTCGCCGCGGTCCTCGCGCTGTACGCGCTGGCGCTGGTCGCCGTCCGCAACCGGTATGCGCGCCATCGGCGGGCCGCGGAGCAGCAGGCTGGTTGATGCCGTACGCGGCGTGGGCCGCCCCCGGGGGCCCGGGGGGGGGCCCCCCGCGGCGAGCGTCACGGGGGGGCGCAGGGGCCGGTGCGCGCGGCCGGGCCCGCCCATGTCCTGGTGCAGCGTGCCGCCGCGGGCGGTGTTCACCACCTGGAGCCCGCGGCAGATC
>NZ_JBEHZD010000864.1:0-2157 GCF_040240285.1 Streptomyces sp. HSW2009
CCCCCCCCCCCCCCCCCCCCGGGGCGCCCCCCCCCCCCGGGCCCGGCCCGGCGCCCCCCCCCCGGGGGGCCGGGTGGGCTAGTCGGCCGACTCGCCCGCGTGCGGGCTGAGCGCGTCGAAGCCGACCAGGGCGAAGATGACCAGGCCGAGGAGTACGCGGTAGTAGACGAACGGCATGAAGCTCTTCGTCGAGATGAACTTCATGAACCAGGCGATCACCGCGTAGCCCACCACGAAGGCGATGATCGTGGCGAAGACCGTCGGGCCCCAGGACACGTGGCCCTCGCCCGCGTCCTTCAGCTCGAACGCGCCGGAGGCCAGGACCGCCGGGATGGCCAGCAGGAAGGAGTAGCGGGCCGCCGCCTCGCGGGTGTAGCCGAGGAAGAGGCCACCGCTGATGGTCGCGCCTGAGCGGGAGACGCCGGGGACCAGCGCCATGGCCTGGCAGATGCCGAAGAGCAGGCCGTCGCGGGTGGTCAGTTGGTCCAGGCCCTTGCGTTGCTTGATCGCACGGTGTCGGCCGCCGACTTCGTCGCGGGCCGCGCGACGGTCCGCGACGGCCAGCCCGATGCCGAGCACCACCAGCGTGGTCGCGATCAGCCGCAGGTCACGGAACGGGCCGTCGATCGCGTCCTGCAACGTCAGGCCGAGCACGCCGATCGGGATCGAGCCGACGATGACCAGCCAGCCCATCTGGGCGTCGTGGTTGCGCCGCATCTCCTTGTTCGTCAGCGACCGGGCCCAGGCGGACACGATGCGGGCGATGTCCTTGCGGAAGTAGATGATCACCGCGGCCTCGGTGCCGATCTGGGTGATCGCGGTGAAGGCCGGGCCCGGGTCGTTCCACCCGGCGAAGGCCGCCGTCAGCCGCAGATGGGCACTGGAGGAGATGGGCAGAAACTCGGTCAAGCCCTGGACGAGTCCGAGGATGAAGGATTCAAACCACGACATCGATATCTATGCCATCCAAATGCTGATCACGTTCTGACCAGCAGGGATGCGGGTCAAAGGCGGTTTCTGGGCAGGCGTGCGGCGCGGGACGCGCGGTCATGCGGGGCTGGGTCTGGCCGGACTCATGCTGGCTTTCGCTGAGTGAGTTGACGGGGCACTGGCAGGCAGCGCGGCACCGGGGCCACGGCCCGACCACGATCATCCACCAGTCAGGTGGCAGCGTAGCGCCCGTGACGGGCGGCACGGAAAGAGCCCTCCGATCCGGGGCCTCGACACCCTGTCATGCACCTGACGCTGCACCGGATTTTGCGCCCGCTGCCGCGGGGACCTCGGGTGCGGCTTCGGGTGCGGGGGCGCCCGCGCCGCCGCCGGCGCGCAGCCCTCCGCGCTTGCGCCAGGCGACCACCGTCGCGGCGATCCCCGTCACGGCGATGAAGGCCAGCGCGGCGAGGAAGACCGGCGAGGTGGGGGCGGACGCGCGGCTGCCCGCCACCACGTACGCCGCCGTGTTGGGCACGCTGCCGAGGCCCGTCGCCAGCAGGAACGGCCACCAACCCATCCGCGAGACCGCCGCACAGTAGTTGGCCGCGGCGAACGGCACCCCGGGGAACAGCCGCAGCGCCAACATCGAACGGAAACCGTGGTCGCTCAACTGCCGATCGGCCGCCGCCAACCACCGGGCCCGCAGCAGCGGCCGGAGCGCGTCCTGACCGAGCAGGCGCCCGAGGCCGAAGGCGATGCCCGCGCCGAGCACGGTGCCGGCCACAGCGGCCGACAGGCCGGCCTGGCTGCCGAACAGCGCCCCCGCCGCGAGGTTGAGCAACGGCCGCGGCACCAGGGCCGAGGTGCACACCCCGTACGCGGCGGCGAACAGCACGACCGCCACCGCGCCCGACGACTGGGACGGCCACCCCTCGCGCAGCAGGCGCTGCGGTTCGCAGATCGCCACCGTCACACCCGCGCTGACCAGCAGCACGACGAGCAGCCCGAGCCGGGCCCGCGGCGACAGCAGCGCCCGGGCCCACCGCGCGGCACGGCCGGGGGAGGGGACGGCAGGTTCGAACACGGCTGGAGCGTAACCGACGCCGGTGGGTCCCGCGTGTCGCGCGGACGCCCCCATCGAAACTTCCGGCGGGGCGCGGCCCCCCGGCCCCCCCCCCCCCGCCGCCCCCCCCGCGGGGGGGGCCCCCGCCCCCCCCCCCCCCC
>NZ_JBEHZD010000865.1:0-2157 GCF_040240285.1 Streptomyces sp. HSW2009
CCTTGCCCGGCACGAAGCTGGTCAGGAACGCCACCTTGGTGCCGGCCGCGGCGCGCACCGGCACCGGGTCGCGGGCCCCCCCCGGGGCGGGGGGGGTGGGGGGGGGCGGGGGGGCCGCCCCCCCCCCGCCCCCGCCGGCCCCCCGGGGGGCACGCCGCGGGGGCCCGAGGCCGCCCGGGCGGCGGGGCTGCTCGCGGCCGACGGGGTGGCGTCGGTGGTGGTGGACTGCGAATCGGGGCTGGTACGGCTCGGGCTCGCGGCGCAGCTCGCGCAGGTGTTGCGCGGCCCAGCGGTGACGCTGGAGGAGTTGCGCGCCGACAGCGTGACGGCGCTGGTCCGCGGGGCCCGCGCGGCCCGGGACGGCGGGGCGGCCCGCGGGGAACACCCGGCCGCGGCACACCGGCAGCGCCAGCGGGGCGCCTGGGCGGGGCAGCGGATCGACAGCACGCGGATCGACAGCACGGAGAGGGTTGCGTAATGCCACAGGGAAAGCCTTCGGTGGTGCCCGAGGACGGGCTCACCACGCGTCAGCGCCGTAACCGGCCGCTGGTGTTCGTGCACACCGGTGTCGGCAAGGGCAAGTCGACGGCCGCCTTCGGGCTCGCGCTGCGGGCCTGGAACCAGGGCTGGCCGGTCGGGGTGTTTCAGTTCGTGAAGTCGGCGAAGTGGAAGGTCGGCGAGGAGCGGGCGCTGCGGGTGCTCGGCGACTCCGGCGAGGGCGGCTCGGTCGCCTGGCACAAGATGGGCGAGGGCTGGTCGTGGGTCCAGCGCGACCTGGCCTCCAGCGAGGAGGCGGCGCGCGAGGGCTGGGAGCAGGTCAAGCGGGATCTGGCGGCGGAGACCTACCGGCTGTACGTGCTGGACGAGTTCGCGTACCCGATGCACTGGGGCTGGGTGGACACCGACGAGGTGGTGGCCGCGCTGCGGGACCGGCCCGGCACCCAGCACGTGGTGATCACCGGCCGCAACGCGCCGCAGCCGCTGATCGACTTCGCCGATCTGGTCACCGACATGTCCAAGGTCAAGCACCCGATGGACACGGGGCAGAAGGGCCAGCGGGGCATCGAGTGGTGACCCTTGCGACCGCCGTGCCCCGTCTGGTGATCGCGGCGCCCGCCTCCGGCAGCGGCAAGACGACCGTGGCGACCGGCCTGATGGCCGCGTTCGCCGCGGGCGGCCTGGCCGTCTCGCCGCACAAGGTGGGACCCGACTACATCGACCCCGGCTACCACGCCCTGGCCACCGGCCGCCCCGGCCGCAACCTGGACGCCTACCTGTGCGGCCCGGATCTGCTGCCCGGGCTGTTCGCGCACGGCGCGCGGGGCGCCGACCTGGCCGTGGTCGAAGGGGTGATGGGGCTGTACGACGGGGCCGCGGGGCAGGGCGAGTTGGCCTCGACGGCGCAGGTCGCCAAGGTGTTGCGGGCGCCGGTGGTACTGGTCGTGGACGCCTCGTCGCAGTCGCGTTCGGTGGCGGCCCTGGTGCACGGCTTCGCCTCCTGGGACCCGGAGGTGCGGCTCGCGGGCGTGGTGCTCAACAAGGTCGGCTCCGACCGGCACGAGGAGTTGCTGCGCGAGGCGCTGACCGAGGTCGGCGTGCCGGTCTTCGGCGCACTGCGCCGGGCCGAGGCCGTGCACACCCCGAGCCGCCACCTGGGCCTGGTGCCGGTGGCCGAGCGGCGGGCGGACGCGGTGGCCGCGGTGGCGGAGTTGGCCGACCGGGTACGCGCCGGCTGCGACCTGCCCGGCCTGCTGGAACTGGCCCGCTCGGCACCGGCCCTGCCCGGCGGGGCCTGGGACCCGGCGGATGCGCTGTACGAGGCGGGGCTCGGGGCTGCGGTGGCGGCAGGGCCCGGGGCGGCCGGGCGGCCGTCGGGCGCGGGGGCTGCGGCGGCCGGTGCGGAGCACGGCGCGGCCGGCCCGGGAGACGGGAACGGCGCGCCCGGTCTGACGTACGGGGCGTCCGCCGCGCGCCACGGAGCGCAGGGCGCGGCGCAGGGCGCGCACACGGGTGGGAACGCGGGTCCGGAAGCGCCGGGGGCCGGGGCGCGGCCGGTGGTCGCCCTAGCCCGCGGCTCCGCGGGGAACATAACGGACCCCGGACCCCCCGACTTGCTGACCCCCGCCCGTGCCGCCGTCCTGAACGTCGACCCCCCGC
>NZ_JBEHZD010000866.1:0-2156 GCF_040240285.1 Streptomyces sp. HSW2009
CCCGACCCCCCCCCCCCCCGCCCGGGGCGGGGGGCCCCCCCGCCCCCGCCCCCCCCCCGGGCCCCCGGGACGGCCGGGGGGGGGGCCGCGCGCCCCCCGCGGCCCGCCACGGTTCGGCAGGCGGGGGCGGTGCTGCTTCCGGTGGCCGCGCTGCTTCCGGTAGCTCCGCTGCCTCCGGTGGTCCCGCTGCCCCCGGTGGTCCGGCTGCCTCCGACAGCCCCACTGCTCCCGGTAGCCGTGCCGTTCCCGGCAGCCGCGCTGCTTCCGGTAGTCCCGCCGTACCCGGCACCCCCGCGGCCTCCGTTCCTGCCCCCGCTCCCGGGACCGGCCGCATGAGCGGGGGCAGGGGGGTGGCCGGTGGGGACGGGTCCGGTGGGATTCCGGCTGGTACGGGTGCGGCCGGTGGGGACGGGGCCGGTACGGGTGCGGCTGGCGCGGCGGGTGCCGGGGTGGCCGGTACGGGGGCGGTCGGTGCAGGTGAGGACAGTGCGAGTGCCGCCCGTACGAACGCGGTCGCAGTGGGTGCGACCAGCGCGACCAGCGCGGCCAGTACGCCCAGCTCAGCCACCTCACCCGACACAGAGACCGAGGCGCCCGGCGCCCGGTCACCAGAGGTGCGGGGCAAGGGGCTCGGCGGTGGCTCCGTCGGCCTGTTGGGCAATGCCGTCATCGGGGTGTCGACCGTCGCCCCGGTCTACTGCCTGACATCCACCCTCGGGCCCACCGTCGGCGAAGTCGGACTCCAGATGCCCGCCGTCTTCCTGGCCGGCTTCCTACCGATGCTGCTCGTCGCCTTCGCCTATCGCGAGCTCAACCGCTCCGTCCCGGACTGCGGCACCTCCTTCACCTGGACGGTCAGGGCGTTCGGGCCCCGGGTCGGCTGGATGTGCGGTTGGGGGCTGGTGATCGCCACGATCATCGTGCTCTCCAACCTCGCCGGCGTCGCCACCTCCTTCTGGTACCTGCTGCTCGGCGAGGTGACCGGCAGCCCGGCCGTCGCCGACCTGGACGACAACACGGCCGTACACGTCCTCACCTGCCTCGTCTTCATCGCCCTCGCCACCGCCGTCAGCTACCGCGGCATGACCGCGACCAAGGGCGTGCAGTACGCGCTGGTCGGACTGCAACTGGTGGTGCTCGTCCTGTTCGTGGCCCTGGCCATCGGCAAGGCGCGCAGCGGTGACGTGGCCGGGTCGATCGGCTTCTCGTGGAGTTGGCTGAACCCGTTCGCGGTGCCGTCCTTCGCCGCCTTCACCGCGGGGCTCTCGCTCTCCATCTTCATGTTCTGGGGCTGGGACGCCTGTCTGACCGTCAACGAGGAGACCTCGGGCAGTGACCGCACGCCGGGCAGGGCGGCCCTGCTGGCGATGGTCGTACTCGTCGGCTCGTACCTGTTGACCGCCGTCGCCGCTCAGATGTTCGCCGGCGTCGGCGACCGTGGCACCGGGCTCGGCAATCCGGACACCGCGGACAACGTCTTCGCCGCCCTCGCCGACCCCGTACTCGGCCCGGGCCTCGGCGTGCTGCTGTTCGTCGCCGTGCTGGCCTCGGCCGCGGCCAGCCTCCAGACCACGTTCATCCCGGTGGCCCGCACCGTGCTGGCGATGAGCACGTACCAGGCGCTGCCGGCCGCCCTGGCCCGGGTCCACCCGCTCCACCGCACCCCCACCCTGGCGACCGTCGCCGCGGGCGCGGCCACCGGCCTCTTCTACGCCGTGATGAGCCTGATCAGCGAGAACGTCCTCATCGACACGATCTACGCGCTCGGCCTCATGATCTGCTTCTACTACTCGCTCACCGCCTTCGCCTGCACCTGGTACTTCCGCCGCGAACTGCGCGGCAGCGCCCGCGCCCTGCTGTTCAAGGGCATCGCGCCGACCGTCGGCGGCGTGCTGCTCGCCGCCGTCTTCGGCAAGACGCTGTACGACATGAGCGACCCGGCATACGGAAGCGGAAGCTCCCTCTTCGGCGTCGGCAGCGTCTTCGCCATCGGGGTCGGCCTACTCGCCCTGGGCGCCCTGCTGATGACCGTCATGCACCACCGCAGCCCGGCCTTCTTCCGCGGCGAGGTCCTGACGCGGACGACGGGGGCGCTGGCGGTGGAGGAGTGAGGGACGGGGGCGAGGGGAGGGCGGGGGCGGGGCGGGGGTTTGGGG
>NZ_JBEHZD010000867.1:0-2152 GCF_040240285.1 Streptomyces sp. HSW2009
GCAGCACGATGTGGTGCTGCTGACCCGGCGAGCTCTCGGCGAGTTGCTGCCGCAGCGCGTTGTCGACCGCCGCGGGCGCCGCCCCCCCCGCCCCCGCGGGCGGGGGGGGGGGCGGCGCGGACAGCGGACCGCCGGCCGACCCCGGCGCCGGGTACGGAGCGACACAGCCCGGCCCTGAACTGCCCGCCGGGTTCGGCAGGGCCCGCCCGGTCAGCGCCGACAGCCGGGCCGCCCGCGCGCTGACCACCGGCGGCGAGGCACTGGTGCAGGCGCTGCGCCCGCTGAGCGGGGTGCTGGAGAGCATCCACCACTCGCTCGCCTCCTCGGCACGCCGCCCGGACGAGGTGACCGTGGAGTTCGGCGTCACCCTCGGCGCCGATCTCAGCCTCGGCGTCTTCTCCGGCAAGGGCGAGGCCACCTTCACCGTCTCCGCCACCTGGAACCTCGGCTCGAACCCCGCGTAAGGCAGCATGAACGAGATGCGGGCCGGCGCGGAGGACGCCGCGCTGTGTAGGGCGTTCGTCTGCGTGCTCGCCGGCGCCACGCCGGTCGGAGCCGGCGTGCTCATCGCCGACGACCTGGTGCTGACCTGCGCGCACGTGGTCAACAGCGCCCTGGGACGGGGCCGGTACGAGCAGACGTGCCCGCCCCGTACGACATCGCTCACGCTGACGTTCCCGCTGCTCGGCCACGGGCAGCCGGTCAGCGCGCGAGTGGAGCCCCAGTGGTGGAAGCCGCCACGGGCGGAGGCGACCGGGACGGCGCCGGTGCCGCCGGGACAACTCGCTTACCACGGGGACCTCGCCGTGCTCAAACTCGCCGGGAACGCGCCCCCGGACGCCGCGGCGGCGGCCTTCCAACTGCACGACTGCGAGCGGGACGTGATCGCCCTGTGGGCCAGCGGGCACCCGCTGACCGCCACGCGTGCGCGCCCGCGCGTACTGGCCGCACCGTGGATCGCACTGGACGTGGTCGGCGGGGCCGGCGTCAACGAGGGGTTCAGCGGCGGCCCGCTGTGGGACCGGGCCCGGCAGGCGGTGGGGGGGCTCGTCGTCGCCGTCCACGAGGACCAGCGGCCCGCCCGCAACCAGCAGCGCGCCGGGGCCGGAGCCGCCCCGCAGCGGCCCGCCACCCTGCTGTACGGCATCAGCCTGCCGGCGATCGAGGCGGAGTTGCCCCGGGTGCCGCCGTTCCGGGTGCCCACCGCGCGGCGCGGGGTGCAACAACTGCTGGCCGCCCTCGAAGAGGTGCTGGAGAGCCCGGCGGCGGTGGCGGGCTGCGAACAGCGGCTGGCCGCCCGCCTGGGCTTCCCCTCCCGCGGCGTCGGGGCCGACCACGCACGCCTGGTGGGGCTCGCCGGGGCCACCCGCCGCGGCGTGCCCGAACTCCTGGAGGCCGTCCGCGCGACCCTGGCCCCGCACTCGGGCCCGGGCGAGGCGGGGACGGAGGCGTCCAGGGCCGCGCTGGTCCGGCTGCACAGGGCCGCGCGCATCGTCAGCCCGTCCGAGTGCCTGACCCTCGACCAACGGCGCGACCTGGCCGAACTGCTCGCCCGCTGTGGGCCCTGGCCCCCGGACGCCTTGCTCGCCACCGTCCTGCCGTACGACGAGGAGCCGCGCGCCCTGTCCGGGCTCGCCGACGCCATCGACGTCCTGGAGACCCACGGGCCCACCGAACGGCAGCCGATACCGCCGCTGCTGCGGGCGGTCGGCCTGGTCGCCTACGCGGAGCGGCAGGCGCCGGACTTCCTCGCCGACGACCTGTGGGCCTGGATCAAGCGCGTGGCGCGCCGGATGGGCGTCGAGTGGGCCGCCGTACGACAGTTCCGCGCGGACGTCGCCGACGGCCCCGTCACGGCCCCGGGGTTCGGACTCACCGTGGTGCAGCCGGTGCCTGTCGTGCCTGCGCCTGCTGGTGGGGGTTGGGCGGGTGCTGGCGCCAGTGGCGGGGTGGGTGCAGGTGGTGGGGCGGGCTCCGGCTCTGGGCTGGGTGTTGGTGGTGGGGCGGGCTCCGGTAGTGGGACTGGCGGTGGGGTGGGCGCCGTCCTGCCGGCCGCTCCTGTGCCGGCAGTTCCCGCGCCGGTTGCCCCCGCACCTGGGGGACTGGCGCCGGCACCGCCGCCCGCGCCGAGCGGCCCCGGCGGAGGGTACGG
>NZ_JBEHZD010000868.1:0-2136 GCF_040240285.1 Streptomyces sp. HSW2009
ACCGGCCGCCCGCGGCGCGCAGCGCGGTGAGGCCGCCGGCGTGGGCGCGGTCCGGGGCCAGGAGTACGGCCGTGACGGCGGCACCGCGGCGGGCCAGCCCGGCGCCCGCGTACAGAGCGTCGCCGCCGTTGTCGCCGCTGCCGATCAGCAGCACGACGCGGGCGCCCGACACCCGGCCGGGGCGCCGGGGCGCGGTGCCCGTACGGCCGGGGCCCGGGCCCGCACCGCCGAGCAGTCGCGCGCAGGCCGCGGCCAGGCCGGTCGCCGCCCGCTGCATGAGCGTTCCGTCCGGCAGCCGGGCCATCAACTCCCGCTCGGCGGCCCGTACTGTCTCCACGCCGTACGCAGTTCTCATGCGACCAGTCTGCCGCGCGGGCCTCGCGGGTGCGCGGAACTGTGGGTGTGCACCTCGCCGGCGCCCGGCCCGGTGGGCGTGGCCCTGAGGACGACTGGGCCCGCCCCTGCCCGGCCCGGGGGGCTCGTAGCCCTGTGGACGCGTGGCCCGCGGGTGCGCGGATGCGGCGTCAGCTTGCGCGTACGCGGCTGCGTACGGGCCCCGGCCGGAGCCCGGCTCAAGCGCTGGGCTCAAGCGCCGGACTCAAACACCCAGCTCAAACACCCAGCTCAGGCACCGGGCTCAGGCACCGGGTCGCCTGCGGCTACGCCCCCTCGTTCAACTCCCGCTCCCGGTCCTGCTCCGGCTCCGCCGGCCAAGCATGGTCCTCGTACGGGGGTGTCGCCTCGTCCGTCGTCGGGGTCTCGCCCTCGGCGATCACCACGGCCGACGCCACGCCCGCGTCGTGGCTGAGGGAGACGTGCCAGGAGCGGACGCCGAGTTCGGCCGCGCGGGCGGCGACCGTGCCGCGCACCCGCAGTCGGGGCTGGCCGCTGGGCAGGGTCCAGATTTCGGCGTCCGTCCAGCGCAGGCCGGTCGGCGCGCCGAGCGCCTTCGCGATCGCCTCCTTCGCCGCGAACCTGGCCGCCAGCGAGGCGACGCCCCGGCGTTCGCCGCTGGGCAGCCACAACTCCCGCTCCACGAAGACCCGTTCGGCCAGCGCGGGGGTGCGCTCCAGAGCCGCGCCGAACCGGTCGATCGCGGCGACGTCGATCCCCACCCCGATGATCATGCGCTGACCCCTTCCGTACCGCTTCCGCACTGCGGCTGCACCGATAGGGCCCGACCGCGTCGAGCCGGGACCATTGTTCCCCCTGTTCGCCTTGTTGCAGCAGGGGGCTCAGCCGGCTTCCACCCGGAGATGGCCTCGCCCCGAGTGGACGGCCCGTCAGCCGCCCGTCGCCGCCGGCGCCGCGTCCCCGTCGACCCGGTACGTACGGGCCGGCGCCGGTACGCCGTCGAAGCCGGTGACCGCGATGCCCTCCCGGCGCACCTCCACCACCTGGTCGGGGCCGATGGCAACGGCCTCGTCGGTGTGGTCGGTGAACGCGGCGGGCTCGGAGGCGAGGAAGTGCTCGCCGGTGCCGACGCCGACCACGAGCGGCGCGCCGTGGCAGCCGCCGACCAGCACGTCGGGCTCGTCGGCCACCACCGCGACCAGCGCGAACGTGCCGGTGAGCCGCCCGCACACCTGCCGCATCGCCTCGGCCAGGTCGCCGGTGGAGGAGAACGCCTCGGCGAGCAGGTGCGCGACCAGTTCGGTGTCGGTGTCGGACGCGAGGCGGTGGCCGCACGCGGCGAGTTCGGCGCGGAGCGGGTCGGCGTTCTCGACGGTGCCGTTGTGCACGACCGCGACCCGGCCCGCGTCGTCCAGGTGCGGGTGGGCGTTGGCGTCGGTGGGCGCGCCGTGGGTGGCCCGGCGGGTGTGGCCGATGGCGGTGGTGCCGGTGGGCAGCGGCCGGGCGGCCAGCTCCCGGTCCAGGTCGGCGAGGTCGCCGGCCTTCTTCGCGGCGGCGAGCCCGCCGTCGGCGAGCACCGCGACCCCCGCCGAGTCGTAGTCGCGGTGCGCGAGGCGCCGCAGTCCGGCCGTTACGACGTCGAGGGCGGACCGCCCTCCCACATAGCCAACGATTGCGCACATGCAGGCAGGGTACGCGCGGGCGCACGCCCCGCCGGCTGAGCCGACCAGGCCCGTGGCTGCCCCGCCGGCCGGGCCGACCGGGCCCGCGGACGCCCCGGCC
>NZ_JBEHZD010000869.1:0-2136 GCF_040240285.1 Streptomyces sp. HSW2009
GGGGACCGCCGGCCGCGCAACGGCGTCCCCCGGCCTCGGCGCCGGCTCGGCGGCCGGCCTCGCCAGGACCGCCGAGCTCACCTCGGGCGAGTACCTGCTGACCATCAACCCCGTCGACGGCAGCGAGATCGAGCAGTGCCCGCCGGGCAGCCCGCGCCACCCGGCCGCGCCCACCCGGCACAGCCCGGGCGAGCGGGCCGCGCTGCGCCGCGCCCAGGCCGCCGCCCGCTCCACGGTCACCGCGGGCGCCGGCGCCATCGCCACGTACACCGCCCGCGGCGAACTGCCGCTCCTGGAGCGGGACGAGGAACGGGACCGGCTGGTACGGCTGCTCGGCCGGGGCCGTTCGGTCCGGCTGACGGCGCCCTCGGGGGCCGGGCGCACCGCGCTGCTGGACGCGGTCGCCGACGGGTGCGCCGACTTCGCCCCGGACGGCGTGATCCGCCTCTCCGGATACCGCAGCACCCCCACTGACCTGCTGCACGCCCTGTGCTCGGCGGTCTACAAGATGCCCGCGCACCGCCCGGACCGGGCGCAACTCCTGGAACTCGCGCGCGACATCGGTGCCGTCGTGGTCCTGGACGACGTCGAGTTCGACGGCACGGCCCTCGATGACTTCCTGGACGCCACGCCCGAGTGCGCCTTCCTGATATCGGCGACGCCCGAGGTGTCGGCCCCCTCGCCCGGCGCGTACCTGGAAGAGGTCGCACTCGGCGGCCTCAGCCGCACCGCCTGCATGGAGTTGCTCGGCCGCCTGGTACGCCGTCCGCCCACCGACGAGGAAGCGGCCTGGGCGGCCGACCTGTGGTTCGAGTCGGAGGGGCTGCCGCTGCGGTTCGTCCAGGCCGCGGCGCTGTTGCGGGGCCGCGACCGGGCGGGTGGGGTGCCGGCGGAGCCGGCCGATGCGGTGCCAACTGGTGCGGTGCCAACTGGTGTGGTGCCGTCCGATGCGGTGCCGTCCGACCTGGCGCCGTTTGACGCGGCGCCGTCTGACGGGGCGCAGGGCGGCGCCTCCGTAGCCAAGCGGGGCACGGCCGGCGGGGCGCCGGAGCGGCGGGCGGGCGCGGACAGCGGAGCGGGCGCCGACGCGATCGGGGCGCCGACAGCCGCCGGGCCCGCCACCGGCGCGGGACCTGCGGCCACCGCACCCGCCGCACCGCCCGCACTCACGCTCACCGACGGCGTCGCCCCGGCCGCCCTGCTGGCCGGTCTGATCAGCCCCGCCGCCCGGGAGGCGCTCCAGTTCGCGCTGGCCCTCGGCGGCGAGTGCCCGCACCCGGCGCACCTGCCCGCGCTCATCGGCGACGCGCAGGCCGACGCCGCCGTCGCCGAACTGCTCGACTGTGGCCTGGTCACCCAGGCCGGCGACCACTACCGGCTGGGTACGGGCGTCGCCGCGCAACTCACCGCGGCCGGCCTGGCGCAGGACCCGGCGACCCGCGCGCTGACCGCCGCCCAGCACTACGCGTGGTGGGCCGGCCATCCCTCGGTGGCCGCGGCCCGCGCCGTGGAGGAAGCGGACGCGATGCTCGGCGCGCTGGCCGCCCTGGTCACCGCCCGTGCCACGCACACCGCGCCGGCCGACGGCGCCTCCGGTACATCGGGTACGGCGGGGGCGAAGGGTACGTCGGGCGCGTCCGGTGGCTCCGGCGCCGCCGACACCGGCGGGCAGCGGGTCGGGCAGCTCAGCGCGGCGGTGCTGCTGGCCAGGACGGCGGCCCCGGCGTTCGCCGCCGGGCTGCACTGGAGCGCGTGGGAACGCTGCCTGCGGCACGGCCAGGAAGCGGCCAGACTCGCCGGCGAGGTCGCCGAAGAAGCGTATTTCCACCACGAGTTGGGCGTCCTCGCGCTCTGCACCGACCAGGTGGACCGGGCCCGCGCCGAACTTGAGGCCGCCATCTCGCTGCGCGGCGTACTGGCCGACCGGCGCGGCGCCGTCGCAGGACGCAGGGCGCTGGCCCTGGTCGTGGACCGTACGGGCATCTCGGCGCCGGGCGGTCTCGACACGCTCGGCGCGCTCACCGGCGGCGTGGAGCCGGCCGCCGAGCCGCAGCCCGGGGGACCCGCGGGCGCCCCGGGGGCCGACGACCCGACCGCAGAACTGCCGCCGACCGCGGACGACGACACGCTCCGGGG
>NZ_JBEHZD010000087.1:0-19461 GCF_040240285.1 Streptomyces sp. HSW2009
GGGGCGGGGGCCGGGGGCCCGGGGCCGGGGGCCGGGGGCCGGGGGCCCGGGGGCCGGGGGCCGGCAGCCAGGGTGCATTCGCAGGGCCGATGCGACCGCGGTGGCCAGCCCGTCGCGCCCACGGATGAGCGTGCACGGCCGGCTCCACCCGGTACGGTCGTAGCCCGGTGCGCCCCAGGCCCACCATCAGCTCCGGGCTCGGGGCACCACCGCGGCCGGCGGGGTTCGGCCGCCGGCGGGCGGACGCGTCGTACGGAAGGGTGCGCGACATGACGGACGACTGGCGGCGGGATCGGATCGGCAGTGCGCTGCGGAGCGAGAACCCCACCGTGCTGCGCAGGATGAGCGCGGGGTTCGCGGTCATCGGGGACGTGCAGTTCCTGCCGGGGTACTCGGTGCTCCTGGTGGACGATCCGACGGTGCAGCGGCTCTCGGAGTTGCCGCGGGCGCGGCGGCTGGCGTTCCTGGCCGACATGGACGCGCTCGGCGAGGCGGTCGAGCGCGTCTGCAAGCGGCACGACCCCGCCTTCCGCCGGGTCAACCTGGAAATACTCGGCAACACCGACCCGTATCTACACGCCCATGTGTGGCCCAGGTTCGACTGGGAGCCGGCCGACCTGGTGTCCCGGCCCGTCTGGCTCTACCCGCCCGAGCGGTGGAGCGCGGAGCGGGACGCGCTCGGCCCGCAGCACGACGCGCTACGCGCGGCCATCGCCGCGGAACTCGCCCCGGCCGCGTCCTGACGGTCCGTCAACTCTGTACCGCCGTAGCGCCGTTGGCCGTTGTGCGGGACACCCCAGGCGCGGATCGGCTCAGCCGGGGTCCACCCGGATGCAACTGGTGTCGACCCTGTTCAGGGTCTGACAGTCCGGGCACCGTACGGCGGTGAGGTTCTGGTAGCGCAGGCCGTCGAACCACTCGTGGGCGCACCGGCCGCAGGCGACCTGGGCGACGAAGTTGTCGCCCTGGCCGCGGGCCGCCCGCAGTACGCCCTGGAGGCCGGCCACCGCCATGACCGTGCCCCAGCAGTGCGCCCGCGAAGGGTCGCACTGCCAGGGTCGCAGGTGCTCCAGGTAGAGGCCGCCGACGTCCCGGCCCCAGGTGCTGTCCGGGGTCCGCACCAGGTAGCACGAGCGGCGGTCCTCGATCGGGGGCAGGCGAAGCAGATAGCGCTTGGCCTGTTCGGCGTCGTTGCCGTGGAAGACCAGCGAACGCGCCTCGCCCCGGGCTGCGCCCGGCTCAAGCCCCGCCGCCGCGGCCTCGGCCCTGGCCGCCGCCTCCGCCCTGCGCGCCGAGGTCCACCGACGCCGACCGGCACCCCGCCGACGCCACGCAAACCACCGCATGTGCACCCGCCCTAGCCCGTCACGGTCAGCTTCCGGGCGACCCTAGGCGGGCGCGGCCGGGAGGGGTCCAAGGTGGGTCGTGGCCCGTGCGGGGCCTGTGGCTAGCGGGTCGCGTGCGGTCGCTGCCGGCGGCCGGTTCGGCCCGTGCGCGGCCCGGCGGCACGGCCCGGCGCGTGGCCGGGCCGGGGCGCCGGGGCCGGGTTCAGCAGGGTTGGCGCCAGGGGTCGAGCCCCAGCCGCTTGCGCATCGAACTGAGGCCGAGCTTCTTGGTGGTGGGGCAGAACTTGGCCGTCGGCAGCGTGTACTCCACGTGGAAGACGGGCTTGTCCGCCTTGATGAACGGCGTCAGCTTGTCGCACTCGCCGAACTCGGCGCACTCCTCGTTGACCGCGAACTCGAAGTCGCCCACGAGCTCCGGGATCTGGTCGAGGTCGTTCTTGAGCCCGACGGCCAGGCCGCGGTCGTGGGCGAGCTTGGCCAGGCCGCGGTTGTAGGCGAGTTGGTGCTCGGCGGTGAGCGGGAAGCCGGTGCGATTGAGGTAGCCGTCCATCAGGTCGGGCTCCACGCCGTCGAAGCCCTTCTGCCGGCACATGTCCATCCGCTTGGCCATCAGCGGCAGCACCGTGTCGAGCTGGCGGATGTCGAGCCACAGCTCGCCCTCCCAGCCGTTGTTCTCGCCCCGTACGTCCTTGGGGAAGGCGTCGGCGTCGGGCCGCCAGTCCTCCCAGGCGCCGGCGTTGATGTAGCAGATGACCTTGCGGCCGTCGGCGTGCAGCCGGTCGACGACGGCCGCGGAGTTCTCGAAGCCGTCGATGTCGTAGACGGGGACGTCGATGCTGGTGTCGACGCGGCCGTCGAGTTGCCACTGCCAGGTCGTGCGGGCCCGCGGCTGCCAGTCGACGGCCGACCCGTCGGCGGGGCGCTGGGCCGTCGGTCCGGTGTGCGGGGGCTTCGACGGCCGCGCGTCGTCGTCCGTGTCATCGCTCGAACAGCCGGCCAGCACCAGCAGGGCCGCGGCGAGCAACGCCGCGAGCGGGGTCCGTGCCCTCACCCGTTCTCTCCCATGTCATCGCTTCCACCTGACGGCGGATACCGCCACGGGTTGCTTCCCTCCCCCGGTACCGCGCAGTGCAGCGCGGCCCCAAGATCATACGCCGTACGGGCGACCCGGCCGCGCTGTCCTTCGGGCACTCCGTACACCAAGTGGCAGAACCGTCGTGGCGGGTGGCGCGCCGTCCACTCGGCCGCTCTGACCTGCTGGTAGGTCCGCCAGTGGCCCTCGAAGGTGACCAGTACGTCGGCGATGTCGGCGTAGCCGGGGTGGGGGTGGGTGCCGGGGTTGAGCACGGCGGTGCGGGCGCCGAGCAGCCGGGCGCCGCGCACCAGGGCCCGGTAGCGGGGCAGGTGCGCGGCGCGGTCCGCGCTCTGGTCGTAGAAGACGCCGTCCACCCCGTACCAGCGGCGGTGGCGCCAGACGGCGGCCAGCACCGCGCGCCGTGGCCGGCGGCCGTAGTCGGTGTCCACGTAGCCGAGCAGGCGCACGCCGGCGGCGCGCAGGGCGTGGGCCGTGGCGCGGAAGTGCGGATCGCGGTGCCGGCCGGGGCCGTCGGCCCGGTTGAGCACCACGGCGTAGAGCTGTCGTGCGCGCGCCCGGAGCGCCTGCCAGGCCAGCGGGTCCACCGTCGGGTGGACGTACAGCGGCACGAGCAGGCGCCCCGGGGGCGGGGGGGGTGGCTTCACCGCAGGGCGTCCACGGGCTGGCCGGTGGTCGCGGCCCACAGGTCGGTCAGCGACTGGTCGAAGGAGTAGCGCGGTTCCCACTCCAGGGCGGCGGTGGTGGCACTGATGTCCGCCCAGGCGCGCGAGGCCGCCGGTGAGCGCCCCGAGCCGGCGCCGCTCTCGTCGATCCGGCCGCGGAAGCCGGCGCGTTCGGCGAGCCCGCTGGCCACGGCCCGCACCGGCCGGGCGGTGCCGCTGCCGAGGTTGAGCACCGGCGGCAGCGGGCCGCTCGCGGTGGTCGCCCGGCCGATGGCCAGCGCCACGTCGCGGGCGTCGATGTAGTCGCGGTACGCGGAGAGCGCGCCGACGTGCACCACGCCCTCGGGCTCCGCGTCGTGCAGCAGCGCGGCCAGCCGGCCGGGCAGGCTGCTGGCCGGGGAGCCGGGGCCGATCGGGTTGAAGACGCGCAGCACCACCGCGTCGAGCCCGGCGGAGGTGACGGTGAGGGTGCCGGCCAGCTTGGTGGCGCCGTAGACGCCGAACGGGCAGGTGGGGCTGGATTCGGTGAGGGCCAGACCGTCGCCCGAGGTGCCGTACTCGGCGGCGGAGCCCAGGTGCACGAGCCGGGCCTTCGGCGCGGCGTCGGTGAGCGCGGCGCACAGGACGGCGGGACCGCGGGCGTTGGTGCCGGCCAGTGCGAGGGGGCCGCCGCCGACCGCGCCGGCGCAGTTGACCACCGCGTCCGGGCGCAGCGCCGCGAGCGTGTCGGCGAGTTGGTCCGGGTCGACGGTGGCGAGGTCGATGCGGGCGTCGGAGGTGGACGAGCGACCGCCGATGAACACCTGCGCGCCGGGCAGGGCGCGCAGGTGTCGGGCGGCGTGCTCGCCCAGGAAGCCGTTGGCGCCCAGGACGAGAATGCGCATCAGATCGGTCACGCTCCCTTGATGAGGACGCCGCGGCGGTCGGTGAACTCGGCGTTGGCCCGGTCGTAGTCGTCGGGCCGCCCGATGTCCAGCCAGTAGCCGTCGAAGTCGTACGCGCGCGGCGGGGTGTCGGTCTTCAGCAGGTCGAGGACGAGTTCGTCGAAGCCGAGCGGCAGGCCCGGGGTGTACGCGTTGAGGGTGTCGCGGGAGACGCCGTAGACGCCCATGGAGACGCGGTAGTCCATGCGGGGCTTCTCGGTGAATCCCACCACCCGGTCGGACTCGGTGGTCAGCACGCCGAAGTCGATGTTGACCTGGCGGGCGTAGGTGGCGATGGTCAGCGGGGCGTCGCTGCTCTCGTGGGTGCGCAGGACGTCGCCGAAGTCCAGGTCGGTGAGGATGTCGCCGTTCATGACCAGGAAGTGGTCGGGCAGCCGGTCGAGCATGGTCAGCAGCGGGCCCATGGTGCCCAGCGGGCTGTCCTCGCTGCTGTAGCCCACCCGCAGCCCCCACTGGGAGCCGTTGCCGACGTAGGCGCGGATGATGTGCCCGAGGTGGCCGATGGCCAGCGTGCAACTGGTGAACCCGGCAGCGGCGAGTTGGCGGAGCACGATCTCTAAGATCGCGTGCCGGTCGCCGATGGGTACCAGTGGCTTGGGCAGGGCGGTGGTGTACGGGCGCAGTCGAACGCCCTTGCCGCCGGCCAGGATGACTGCGTGCATGGTGGTTCCTCTCTGGGGTGGGGTCCGCGGGGGTCGCGGACGGGGGGTTGCGGGGCGGGCTCGGTGGGGAGTGCCCGCGCCCGTGCGGTGTCGGCCCGGTGGCCGGGCTCCTATCAGCCCGGTGGTCAGACGTTGTAGAGGTCCGTCTTGTAGCGGGCCAGGTTGGCCGGGTCGCGGAAGAAGGCGATGGTGTGGCCGAGTCCGTCCTCCAGGGTGTGGGCGGGGGCCCAGCCGGTGGCGGCGCGCAGCCGGGAGGCGTCGCACACCAGCCGCATCACCTCGGAGTCGGCGGGCCTGATGCGCTGGGCGTCCTCCCGTACCTCCAGCGTGGTGTCCATCAACTTGCCGATGAGGGAGACCAGTTCACCGATGGAGATCTCGCCACCGGTGCCGGCGTTGAAGGTGTGGCCCACGACCTGTTCGGCGGGGGCGGTGCCGACGGCGAGGAAGGCGGCTGCGGTGTCCTTCACGTAGCTGAAGTCACGGGTGGGGCGCAGGTCGCCGAGGGTGATGGTGTGTTCCCCGGCAGCGACCTGGCCGATCACGGTGGGGATCACGGCGCGCATCGACTGGCGGGGCCCGAAGGTGTTGAAGGGCCGCAGGGTGACCACGGGGGTGCCGAAGCTGGCGTGGTAGCTGTCGGCGAGCCGGTCGCCGCCGGCCTTGGACGCGGCGTAGGGCGACTGGGTGTTGATGGGGTGGTCCTCGGTGATCGGCACGGTCTGTGCGGTGCCGTACGTCTCGCTGGTTGAGGTGTGCACCAGGCGCGGGATCTCCAGGTGGCGCACGGCCTCCAGGACGTTGAGGGTGCCGGTGACGTTGGTCTCCACGTAGCTGTGCGGGGCGCGGTAGGAGTACGGGATGGCGATGAGGGCGGCCAGGTGGTAGACCGCCTCGGCGCCGGTGACCAGGCCGGTCACCGACCCGGGGTCGCGTACGTCGCCGAGCACCACCTCGACCTGGTCGAGCACGTCGGCGGGCAGCGTCTCCAACCAGCCGAAGGAGGAGAAGGAGTTGTACTGGACCATCGCCCGCACCCGGTGGCCGGCCGCGACCAGCGTCTGGACCAGGTGAGATCCGATGAAGCCCTCGGCTCCGGTGACGGCGACCAACCCACCGCCGGGCGGGGTCGCGGTGGGCGGCTGCGGCGTGGTGGCGGTCTCGGCCTGGGACGTGGCGGGCGTGGGGCACATGGTCGGGCTCCGATTCTCGTGAGTGCACGGTGCGGTTTCTCGTGGGTGCGTGGTGCGGTGGTGCGGGTGGTTCAGCGGTGCGCCGTGATGCGGCCGAGCAGTGCGGTGGCGGCGACCAGCAGCACACCGGCGGTACAGCAGCAGGCGGCGAGTTGGACCGAGGTGGGCGTCCAGGCGTGCAGTGCCAGCGGCACGGTCTCCACGCCGGCGGCTGCCAGCGTGGCGAGGGCCGGTATCCAGGCGGTCCCGAACGCCTGGAGCAGCAGTCCGGTCCACATCACGGCGCCGAGTGCGACGACCGCGAGCAGCCGTGGCGGGTTCAGGTGCGGCCCGTCGGGCCAGATGGCGGCCGTGGCGTAGACGAGGACGGCGAGCACCCCGAGGTAGCAGGCCATGCAGCGGGCCAGCACCCAGGCGGCGCGCAGCAGCATGCCGCCGGCGGTGGTGCTGTCGCTGAGCGCGGCGAGCGCGAGGCCGCGGCACCGGTAGAGCAGCCACTCGGCCAGGCCCATGCTGAGGGTGAGGGCGATGACGGAGGGGCCGGTGAGCGAGGCGCCCTCGCCGTACCGCAGGACGTCGCCGAGGACGGCGACCGAGGTGAGGACCGCGCAGCCGAGCCCGAACAGGCCGTAGGGCACCGAGGCGAACAGCGGCGGTCCGCTGCTGTGCGCGCCGTCGTCGTCGGCCGGTCCCTGCGGGCCCTTGTCGCCGGCTAGGGCCCGGTGGATGGTGTGCGCCGCGCAGCCGAGTGCGGCCAGCACGCTGACGGCCGGCAGGGCGGCGCGGGCCGCGGCCGGCAGGTCGATCCAGAGCAGGACGAGGGCACCGACGGCCATCGGCAACAGGCTGTAGAGCAGGGCCCGTTCCCTGCCGAGGACCAGCAGGGCGGTGGCGGCGGCGAGGTAGACGGACTGGCCGGCGGCGAAGACGGGGGCGCCGGTGGGGCCCGGCAGCAGGAGGGCGGCGGTGAAGGCGAGCAGGGCGCCCAGCGGGCCGCCGATGCGCAGGCACGCGGCGGCTGCCTCGTTGCCGCCGAGCGCGAGCCAGCGGTAGGCCCGGTGGGCGAGTGCCTGGTTCCACGCCCAGCCCACCAGCGCGGACGCGGCCAGCGGGCCGGTGCCCGCGGAGAGTCCGAACAGGCCGGTCGGCCCCTCAAGGAAGGGGGTGCTGAGGACGTAGCCGAGGCCGGGCAGGGTGAAGACGACGCCGCGCAGCAGGAACCGGCCGGGCGTGGCGTGCCAGGGGTCGGGCTTGGCCGGGGGTTCGGGGTAGCCGCGCGGAACGCGTTCGTAGAGTTCGGCGGCGAGTTCGAAGACGTTGCGGCGGCCGTAGCGGGCGGTGATCTGTTCCCCGGTCAGGCCGTCGGCTTCGAGGAAGGCGGCGATCTCGTCGGGGTGTACGGCGGCGGCGCACACGTCCGACAGGCGCTCGGCGAGGTCGTCGAGCGGGTCGTCGGCCCAGGACGGGGTGGGGCGCGCCGGGCGGCGCCTGCGGCCGGTGGCGGCCGGCTCGCTTCCGGCGCCGGTCGCGGCGGCGGACGGGTCGGTGGGGGCGCCGGCCGGCTCGTGGGCCGTGTCGGGTACGAGGCGTAACGGGCCGCTCATCCGGCACCTCCGGCGGCGACCGCCCGGGCCCAGGACGGGCGGGCCGCGCCGGGGCGGGCCTGCTCGGCCGGGCGGCGCCCTGAGAGGTCCTGGTAGATCTCGCGGAAGGTGCTGATGGTCTGGCGCAGCGTGAACTGTTCGATGACGCGCAGCCGGGCGCCCTCGCCCATCCGGGCGCGCAGCGGGGGTTCGTTGAGCAGCCGCAGGGCGGCCTCGGCCATGCGTTCGGGGTCGCGGGGCGGCACCACGAGGCCGCAGTCGCCGACGGCCTCGCGCACGCCGCCCACGTCGGTGGAGACGGTGGCCCGCCCGCAGGACATGGCCTCGATCAGGGTGAACGGGAAGCCTTCGCTGACGCTGGAGAGCATGACGACGTTGCCCGCCGCGTAGGCGTCCTTGATATCCTCGACCCGTCCTTCGAAGGTGACGGCCTCGCCGATGCCGAGTTCGGTGGCGAGCGCCTCGCAGCTCTCGCGGTACTTCTCGGCGCCGCGCGGGGTGCCGCCGAACAGCCGCAGCCGCGCGGTCGGCAACTTGCCGCGGACCAGTGCGAAGGCCCGGATGAGGGTCTGGAGGTCCTTGATCGGGTCGACCCGGCCCGCCCAGCTCAGGGTGGGTGTCTCGGGTTCGGGCCCGGCGGGCGGGAAGGCGGCGGGGTCGACGCCGTTGTAGACGGTGCGTATGCGTTCGGGCGGGGTGCCGCCGTGCTCCTCCCAGCGGCGGTTGTACCGGTTGCCCGGGGTGACCAGGGCCGCGGTGCGGTAGCTCTCCATGGCGAGCAGCCGGAAGAACCCCAGCATGAGGGCCTTGACCGGCCAGCGGTACGGCTCGGCGCGGAAGCTCAGATAGCGCTCGCGCAGGTAGACGCCGTGTTCGGTGAGGAGGAAGGGCGTGCCGTGGATGTGGTGGGCGACCAGTCCTGGCAGTGCGGCGAGACCGCCGCTGACGGCGTGGGTCACCCCGGTGTCGGCCGCGGCCCGGCCGGCGAGCGGGCGCAGGGCGTGCTCCAGGAGGTCGGTGGCGCTCAGCGCGTCGTGCAGGGTGGGGCGGGCCGCCGCGGTGCCGACGGTCGGCCTGGTCCACAGCTTGGCCAGCACCCGGGCGGCCCGTTCGGTGCGCAGCGCGGCCGACAGCAAGCCGCTCGGTGCGTGCTCGGCCAGGTGGTAGAGGGCGGCCGGGAAGCGGTCTTCGGCCTCCGGGTCGAGCAGCCCGGCGAGGAACTCCTCGTAGCCGGCGAGGAAGCGGCGCAGCGTCTTGCCGCGGGGTGGCGGACAGTCCTGCGGGGTGCCCCATAGCGGCAGGTTGGTGATGCTGCGTACGTGGCCGGGCGGCTGCCAGGCGAGGGGTTCGCGACCGGTGCCGGTGACCGCCATGACGTGGAAGTCCACGTCGGGCATGCCCTGCACCAACTGGTCGCACCACACGCTGACTCCGCCGTGGCTGTGCGGATAGGTGCCCTCGGTGAGGAGGGTCACCGAGGTGCCGTCCGGCGGTGCCCCGCCGCTGGTGGGCGCGGTGCGTGGTCCGTGCATGGCCGTTCTTACTCCCGAGGGGACGGTGCGTTGTCTTTCCCGACACGCCCGGCGGTCGCCGGCCGGTGGCCGGCCGCCGTGGACGCGTCGTCGGGCCTGGCGGAGGCAGCCGTGTGGAGCGGGTCCCGGCGTGGCGCGGGGCCCGCCGAGTTGGTGCGGTGGTGCGGCGTGGCGCGGGGCTCGCCTGGTCGGTGCGGTGGTGCGGCGCGCCGGTGGCCGGCCCTGGCGTGCGTGCCGGCCGGTCCGATGGCTCCTCTGACTGCTCTCACCTGGAGGGACGGGCGCCGGCGACGGTGTGGGGCCGCGCCGTCTGGTCCCTGGTGCCCGCTGGGCGCCGGCCGCCGGGTGGCCCGGGCGGCCAGGTTGATCACGGGGTGTGCCGGGTGTTGCGTCCCGGCCCGTGCCCGCGGCCCCCGGGCATGCCGGGGCGCCGCACGGTGCGGTGGGCCGTCCTGTCCGGGCGTGTCGCACCGGCCAGGTCGTACGGGACGCGTCGGGGTGATGCGGGGTGGTGCGGGGTGTGCCGAGGAGTGGCTGACGGGTACGGGCCCGGGCGCGCCCGGGTGTCTTCCGGGTCCAGGTGGGTCCCGGATGTCCTTCGGGTCCGGGGCCCCGGGCCCGGGACGTTCCCGGGCGTGTCGTACCGGCTGGTTGGCCGGCACGGCCCAGGGCCCGCATCCGGGTCGGGGTCGGGGTCGGGGTCGGCGGCGGATCGGCGTCAGGTCGGTGGGTTGCGCGGGGCTGTGCGGCCCGGGTGGCACCGAGTTGGGGGAGACCGGGTTGGGTGGCTCCGCACCGGGTGGGCCGGTCCGGGTTGGTCGGACTGGGTGGGCCGGCCCACTGGTTGGGGTCGGGTGGCCCGGGCCGAACGGGTCGGTTGTGCACCTGTCAGGCCCCGGGTGGTGCGGGCCCGGCACCAGGCGTACGGGCCGGGCCGTGGTGCGGGCGCCACCGCACGCCCTGTAGTGCAGCGGCCGTGGCGCAGCGATCCGTGGTGCGGCGATCCGTGGTACGGCGATCCGTGGCCAGCCACCCGGCGGCGACCCGTGCGATGGTCGCGCCCGGTCGCCCGGTCGCCGGGGGGCCGGGCGGCGGGCCACCCGGCCGGGCCGCCGGCGGGCTGCCGGGGCTCGGCCGGGCCAGCCAGATCACCAGCCCGGTTCACCCGACCGCACCGCCCCGACCGGGTCGGCCGGATCAGCCGGGTGAGCCAAGGAGCGCGGGTCAGAACCTGGTGTCGCTCGGCCCGTACGGCACCGGGTGCTGCGCGCCGTCAGGTACCGGGAGCCGCTTGCTGGGGGTCGCCGGCCGGTCGGCCGGGTCCGGCTGCGTCGGGTCAGTGGGCGTCTCGGCGTCGCTCAGCACCAGCACCACCTGGTTCCCCCCGTCGTCGGCCGGGGCGGCCCAACCGGACCGCAGCCCCGCGTAGGCCGAGCCGAACGGCACCTTCTCGTCGCCGAGTTGCTGCTGGCTGCCGCTCGGCAGGGTGGCGGTGACCTCGCTGCCCGCGGGCGTGGTGACGGTGATGGTGTTGCCGATCCGGTAGGCGCTGGCGCTGCCCGAGTTGAGCGCGTTCCGCCAGACCGCACGCTTTTGCAGCTCCGCCCCGATGTCCCGCATCTGAAGGTTGACCAGCGGGGTGTTGTCGCCGTAGAGGTCCGCGTAGTCGCTCAGGATGCGTTCGAGCGCCGGGTAGGCGATGCGGTCCTCGGCCAGGTTGGACTGGTGGATGAAGTGCGGGCGCGGGTCGTTGGAGGTGGCGTGCGCGAGCCCGATGCTGGCTTCGAGGGGCACGATGTAGGAGCCGTAGCCGGTCTGCGGGTCGAGCGCCGCGGGCAGGCAGGTGGTGTTGGGCGCGGTCTCACAGGTGCCGCTGCCGCCATCGGACTTGCGCGCGTAGATCCAGTTGTACTCGTCGACCTGTTCGGCCGCGCGCCCCGCGTTGTAGAAGATGTTCATCGGGTAGCGGGGCACGGTCAGGGCGGGGCCGGCCACGCGCTGGTTCAGCTCGCGGGAGGTGTCGCTGGCGATCCAGCCGACATCGCTGTCGCGTAGCGCGGGCGCCAACTCCGGGTTGTCGTCCGGCTGTTGGGGCCGGTTGGCGAGTCCGGAGTGTTCACCGGTGACCAGTTCGCTGCGGTCCACGGTCAGCCCGTTGCGGCGGGCCCAGGACAGGTTGTCCTCGATCTGGTCGGCGATGGTGGACTGACTCGTCCACCGCACGTCGCCGGACTCGTCGGTGGCGCACTTCCACGGCACCGCGCTCACGTCCTGGACGCAGCCGAGGAAGAGGTGGTTGTAGGTGTGGTTGACCCAACGGTAGGCGTGCTGGTCGGTGATGAGCTGGTCCGCCAGCGGGTCGTCGCCGCCGTTCTCCTCCTTGTACGCCTCGCTGCCACCGGCGTTGTACGCCATGTCGATGGTCAGGCCGTGCGAGGTGGACCAGGTCCGCGCGTACTCCGCGTCCTCGGTGGTCATCCGGATCGGGTCGGGCTCCTTGCCCTCACCGGCGTCCCCGCAGTCCACGTCGCCCGGGGTGCAGTTGAGCTCGCTGTCCCAGCGGTCGTCGGCGCCGAGTACGTCGTCCACGTGCACGGCGAAGTAGTTGCGGTCGGCGCCCAGGTGGATGCCCTGGGTCAGCCACTCCACGATGCCGCGGGCCAGCAGTCGGTACTGCTGCTGGTAGCGGTTGTAGACGAAGGTGACGACCAGTTCGCGGCGCCCGTCGTGGGCGTACTCGCCGACCAGTGAGCCGCGGGCGGCGCTGCCGTCGATCGGTGCGTCGACGTAGCTGGTGAACGTGGCGTCCCCGGCCTGCTGGGCGAGCGGGACGGCCAGGAAGCCGTAGCTCTCGGTGACCTTCGGGTCGTTGTCCTCGAAGGGCACCCGGCCGTCCAGGTATCCGAAGGGCCCGCTCTTGCCGGCGGTGGTGACCTGCGCGGAGCGTCCGTCCAGCGGGCCGATGTAGCCGGGGTTCTGCGCGAAGTTGAGCCCGACCTCGGGGCGCGCATAGGTGTAGGCGTCCACCTGCCGGATGCCGAACCGTTTCTCGTACGCGGTGATGGCGGCCATTTCCGTGGAGCCCGCCCCGAAGGGGTTGTCGTTGGGCAGCACGACGGCCTGGAACTTGGCGCGCGGCCGGCCGTCCACCGTGTCGCTGAGGAAGGCGGCGTCGATGCGGGCCCTGCCCCCGTCGCTCAGCGCGACGGTGGTGCGCGGGGTGCCCGCACTGTCGAGTTCGGCCGCGATCGCGGCGGTGGCGGGCCCGCCGTCGTCGACAACCAGGACCCGCAGGTCGATCCTGGGTGTCACGGCGGCGCCAGAACTGCTGGCCGGCAGGCCGACGGCGAATAGGGCGGCCGTTGCACAGGCAACGGTCAGCCGGGTCATATGACCCATGAAGGCATCCCCCCAGGGATGGCCGGCGTCGCGGGACACCGGCCTGTCAGCAGTCGCGCATTACGGCGTGCCGAGGCACGCCGAAGCGGCGCGAGTCGTGGATAGCGGACGCGGTACCGGTGCGACCAGGGCTCCCCTTCCCCGAACACACGTCACCGCAGTACACCGTGGGCAACGGTCGTGAGCACGTCACGAGTCGAGCAGAGGCCCCGCCTCCCTCGACCGCCCACCACATAGTGCGCCATGTCCGTTGCACCGCGTGGGTGTACGGAGAGGTAGCGTTCCGGAATTCGTCAGTCCTTGCTCTCCCGTGACCGGCGCGACGCGCCGACGAATATGCCGCTCCGTGCCCATGCGATGCCCCACGGTCACCAAGCCTCCCCGTGATGACCTGCGGCGCCAGTGGTCAAGACCAACATGCGCCGGAGTGTGTGATGGTCATCATCTGCGCCCGCATACCGAACGGGTGAGACAGGAAGTCGGCCGAATGGCGCCTGTCGTGAATGCACACTTTGCGGGGTTAGTTGATGCGTCGACCAATTAGATTCCCGGGCCTGGGGTGGGCGTTCGTCCCGCGCGGCGCCGACGGAGAGAGCCCCGCGGGGCCCGTCGCACCGTACCGATGGCGCCCACCGCACTCGGCCACCCCACCACCCGGCCGTAGAGATCACGCCACGAAGATCGCCTTGCCACAGCGGGCCCGGGCGCGCGCCGGGTCCCGGGGCACGCCCGGCGAGGTCGGGGTGCGGCCGGTGCGGGTCGCCGCTCCGTACGGCGATCCGGTCCGCCCGCCCGGCACGGGCCGGCCCGTGCCGCCCCTGGCTCACCCGTGCGGCGGCCCGAACCAGACGGTGGTGATGTTGCAGAACTCGCGGAGGCCGTGGCCGGCGAGCTCGCGACCGTA
The DNA here is from genome assembly GCF_040240285.1 of Streptomyces sp. HSW2009. Taxonomy (NCBI): domain Bacteria; kingdom Bacillati; phylum Actinomycetota; class Actinomycetes; order Kitasatosporales; family Streptomycetaceae; genus Streptomyces; species Streptomyces sp. HSW2009. The sequence goes on from NZ_JBEHZD010000087.1 coordinate 13,343, forward strand.
CCCCGAGCGCTTGGCGCCGCCGAAGGGCAGCGCCGGGTGGGAGGCGGTCATGCCGTTGAAGAAGACCCCGCCGGCGACCAGGTCGCGGATGAGCCGCTGCTGTTCGTCCTCCTTGCGGGTCCACGCGTTGGAGCTGAGGCCGAAGGAGGTGTCGTTGGCCAGGGTGATCGCCTCGTCCAGGTCGGCGACCCGGTACAGCGAGGCGACCGGTCCGAACGCCTCCTCGTGGTGGATGCGCATCCCGCGGTCCACCCCGGCCAGCACGGTCGGCTCGTAGAACCAGCCGGCGGCCTGGTCCGGGGGCCGCCGGCCGCCGCACAGCGCACTGGCGCCCCGGTGCAGCGCGTCGTCCACCAGTTCTTCCAGGTCACTGCGGGCGGACTCGCTGGAGAGCGGCCCGACGTCGGTGTCCGCCGCCATCGGGTCGCCCACCCGCAGCGCCCGCATGCCGGCGACGAACGCTTCGGCGAACGCCTCGTACACCTCCTGATGCACGAGGAAGCGCTTGGCGGCGATGCACGACTGTCCGGCGTTCTGGGTGCGGGCGGTGACGGCCGTCCGCGCGGCGCGCTCGACGTCGGCCGACGGCAGCACCAGGTACGGGTCGCTGCCGCCCAGCTCCAGGACGGTCTTCTTGATCTCGTCGCCGGCGATCGAGGCCACCGAGCGCCCGGCGAGCTCACTGCCGGTCAGCGTCGCCGCGGCCACCCGACGGTCGCGCAGGATGCCTTCGATGGCACCCGACCCGACCAGCAGGGTCTGGAACACGCCGGCGGGGAAACCGGCCCTGAGGAAGAGTTCTTCCAGGTAGAGGGCGGTCTGCGGGACGTTGGACGCGTGCTTGAGCAGTCCGACGTTGCCGGCCATCAGGGCGGGCGAGGCGAAGCGGACGACCTGCCAGAGCGGGAAGTTCCACGGCATGACGGCGAGCACCGGGCCGACGGGCCGGTAGCGCACGAAGGCGCGCACCGCGCCCGCGTCGGCGACGTCGTCGGGCGCCGGCTGCTCGTCGGCGAGCAGGTGCTCGGCGTGCCGGGCGTACCAGCGCATCGCCTTCACGCACTTCGCGGCCTCCGCCCGGGCCTGGGCCAGCGTCTTGCCCATCTCGGTGGTGACCGTACGGGCAACCGCGTCCTGGTCCGCTTCCAGCAGGCCAGCGGCGTTGCCGAGCAGTTCGGCACGGTGGGCGAACGAGGTGGTGCGGTACTGGGCGAAGGCCGCGTCCGCCCGTGCGAGCCGTTCGCGCACCGCCTCCTCGCCCAGCGCGTCGAAGGTCTTCAGGGTCTCCCCGGTCGCCGGGTTCACGGTGGCGATGGGCATGGCACGCCTCCTTATCTCCGTGCAGGCCACCCGGGTACCCCACAACCGCGCCCGTCAGCCCCGGCGAGTCGGGGCGCCCGTCGAACGCAGCCCGGGCCCTGGCGCGAGCGCGGACACGGCTCCGCGCGCCACATCGCCGTCCTCCGCCCCATGGACCTCCCCAGCCACATCGCCGTCCCCTGCCGCCTCCCTGTCCGCACGCCGCGCGGCTGCCCCGGCCCGCGTACGCACGCGCGCGCGTTCGCGCATTCCGCAGGCAACGGCCAAGGTGGGTAGTCGGAGACCGTCAGCGTCCCCGGACGAGAAAGGCCCGGCATGGCCACTGCCCCTCCGCCCCCGCTGTCCGATCACGACCTCGCCACGGTGGACCGGTACTGGCGGGCCGCGAACTACCTGTCCGTCGGCCAGATCTACCTGCTCGACAACCCGCTGCTCGCGGAGCCGCTCGGCCCCGAGCACATCAAGCCGAGGCTGCTCGGCCACTGGGGCACCAGCCCCGGGCTGAACCTGGTCTACGCCCATCTGAACCGGGTCATCCACGCGCGGGACCTGAACGCCGTCCACATCACCGGGCCCGGCCACGGCGGGCCCGCCACGGTGGCCTGCTGCTGGCTGGACGGCAGCTACTCCGAGGTCTACCGGGACGTCACCCGGGACGCGGCGGGCATGGCCCGGCTGTTCCGGCAGTTCTCCTTCCCCGGCGGGGTGCCGAGCCATGTGGCGCCGGAGACGCCCGGTTCGATCCACGAGGGCGGCGAGCTCGGTTACGCGCTCAGCCACGCCTACGGTGCCGCGTTCGACAACCCGGAGCTGCTGGTCGTGGCCGTGGTCGGGGACGGCGAGGCGGAGACGGGCCCGCTGGCCACCGGCTGGCACGGGAACAAGTTCCTCGACCCGGTGCACGACGGCGCGGTGCTGCCCGTCCTGCACCTGAACGGCTACAAGATCGCCAACCCGACGGTCCTGGCTCGGCTCCCCGAGGACGAGCTCGACCAGTTGCTGCGCGGCTACGGACACGACCCGATCCACGTCAGCGGCGACGAACCGCAGGCCGTGCACCGCGCGCTGGCCGCCGCGCTCGACACCTGCCTGGACCGGATCGCCGCGTACCAGAGCGGGGCCAGGCAGCACGGCGGCGGCCACCGCGCCCGGCCGCGCTGGCCCATGATCGTGCTGCGCACGCCCAAGGGTTGGACCGGCCCGCAGGAGGTGGACGGGGTGCCCGTCGAAGGCACCTGGCGCGCCCACCAGGTTCCGCTGTCCGGATTGCGCGAACACCCGGAGCACCTGGCGCAGTTGGAGCAGTGGCTGCGCTCGTACCGCCCCGAAGAGCTCTTCGACGACCGCGGGCGCCCGCGCGCCGACGTGCTGGAGCAGGTGCCGCGCGGGGACCGCAGGCTGGGTTCCAACCCGCACGCCAACGGCGGCCGGCTGCTGCGCTCGCTGCCGCTGCCCGACATCCGCCGGTACGCCGTCGACGTGATCCAGCCGGGCAGCACCCTGCACGAGCCGACCCGGGTACTCGGCGGCCTGCTGCGGGACGTGCTGCGGGCCACCGCCGAGCGCCGCGACTTCCGGCTGTTCGGCCCGGACGAGACGGCGTCCAACCGACTCCAGGACGTGTACGAGGCCACCGGCAAGAACTGGCAGGAGCAGGTCCTTCCGGTGGACGAGCACCTGGCCAGGGACGGCCGGGTGGTGGAGATGTTGTCGGAGCACAACTGCCAGGGCTGGCTTGAGGGTTACCTGCTCACCGGGCGGCACGGGCTGTTCTCCTCGTACGAGGCGTTCATCCACATCGTCACCTCGATGGCCAACCAGCACGCCAAGTGGCTGAAGGTCTCCCGCACCCTGCCCTGGCGGCTGCCCATCGCCTCCCTGAACTACCTGCTGACCTCGCACGTGTGGCGGCAGGACCACAACGGCTTCTCGCACCAGGACCCGGGCTTCATCGACCACATGGTCAACAAGGACCCGCACACCATCCGGGTCTTCCTGCCACCGGACACCAACACCCTGCTGGCGGTTGCCGAACAGACCCTGGACACCCGTGACCGGATCAACATCATCGCCGCCGGCAAGCAACCCTCCTTCGACTGGCTGCCGATCGAGGACGCCGTGCACCACGTGCACCGGGGCGTCAGCGTGTGGGACTGGGCCGGCACCGACACCGGGCGCGAGCCGGACGTGGTGCTGGCCGCGGCCGGGGACGTGCCGACGATGGAGGTGATGGCCGCGGCGTCCCTGCTGCGCGCGTACCTGCCGCGGCTGGCGGTGCGGGTGGTCAACGTGGTGGACCTGATGCGGCTGCTGCCGCCCGACGACCATCCGGTCGGCCTGGCGGACAGCAGTTTCGACGCGGTCTTCACCGCCGACAAGCCGGTGATCTTCGCGTACCACGGCTACCCCTGGCTGATCCACCGCATGACCTACCGCCGCACCGGACACGACAACATCCACGTCCGCGGCTACAAGGAGGAGGGCACCACGACCACCCCGTTCGACATGGTCGTCCGCAACGACATGGACCGCTACCGGCTGGTCATGGACGTCATCGACCGGGTCCCCGGCCTGGCATCGACCGCCATCGCGGTCCGCCAGCGGATGGCCGACCAGCGCACCGAACACCACGCCTACATCCGGGAGTACGGCGAGGACCTGCCGGAGGTGCGGGCGTGGTCGTGGACGTGAGCGGTGGGGGCGGGGCCGGTCGGCGTTGAAGGCCGTACGGCGGTCGATACGTGAGGCAGCGCGGCGGTCGGGCGACGGTGGTGCGCCGCCTGCCGGCCCGGCGCGCCAGCGAGGTGGCGCCGGCGGGCGGAGGTCATCCGCCCCACGTCAGGTCCTCGTCGGAACCGTCCTGCCAGGAGACCACGGGCCCCGCGGTGGCCGCGGGAGCGAGGCCAGCGCGCGAACCTCCCGCGGTCTGCGCGCCGGGGGCGGAAAAGGCCCGGCCGGGGACGGCGACGGCGGGCGACGGGGCGGCGGCGGTTTTGGAAAATGGCATGGCGGTGTCCTCCGACAAAAAGGGAGTTCGCATTTCACGGCCGATGGCTGGCCCGCCGGGAAAGACGGTTCGAAGGATTCTTCGCGTCCGGCGGGAATTCCGTGCTCATTAACGACTGTGGCGAATCAACAGAACGGAGGGAAGGGATCACCGCTGGACGGATCGTGCCGTGGCATAAGCCGTCCACCGCGCGCGGTTCCGGCCACCGATTCGTAGTAGGACGCCACGAACGGCACCCCGCAGTCGGTGAGGGTGAAGCCGCGCCACTGCTCCCGGCCGTGCAGGGCGCGGCGGCACACCGCCTCGGCCACGGCTTCGGCGACCGCAAGCGACGGGGCGATGACGAACACCCCGACCACGACGTGGCCGCGGGCAGCCGGATGGACCACCACGTGCTCCACGGCCTCGTCGTGGCCGACGCACTCCGTGATCAGGGCAGCCGCGCCCTCGGGCAAGGTCGCTCGGGAATCCGCCGTCAGGTGCACGTGAACCAAATACATGGCCCCACAGCCTATCTCGGGCATTTACTTTCACATGCCGCCAAGCGGGACTCTTTATGCCATTGCAGGAAACGGCCCCCGACGACCCGTCCGTCACTCAATAATCGGACGTGTATTCCTGTAGTGAGGTCTTTCTGGGGGGTCTCCATGCTCGATTCGATCGGCTTGTCCCTGCCCGCTGAGCGCTTGTATCGGACCATGCTCGCCTACCCGGACGAGGGGGTCTCCGCACTCGCCCGCCGCCTGAAGTATTCGGAACACGAGGTACGCGACGGCTTGTCCGAGCTGAGCGCACTGGCCGTGGTACAGCCCTCCCCCGGCGAACACACCGGCTTCCACGCGGTGCCCCCCGAGGCGGCCATGGAACTGCTGCTCGCCCGCCAGCACGCCGAACTCGCCGCGCAACAGCTCAGGATCGAGGCGTCGCGCGCCGCAGCGGCCCAGTTGATCGCCGAGTGTTCCGCGCTGCGCCCCCGCGGCCAGAGCGACGGGTCGGAGATCCTGTACGGCGCCGATGCCATCCGCGCCCGCCTCGCCCAACTCGGCGCCGAGGCGGAGAACGAGGTGATGACGCTGGCGCCGGGCGGCGCGCACACCCCCGAAGACCTGGAGGCCAGCCGCAAGCCGAACGCCGCCCTGCTGGACCGGGGGGTGCGGATGCGGACCATCTACCTGTCCAGCGTGCGCAACCACCAGCCGACGCTGGACCACGTCAGTTGGCTGCACGACCGAGGCGGCAAGGTGCGCACCATCCCGACCCTCCCCCTGCGCATGATCATCCTGGACGGCCGGAAGGCGGTGCTCCCGCTCGACCCCGCCGACTCCCGCAGCGGGGCCGTCATCCTGGACGGACAGTCCACCCTGACCGCGCTGTGCGCCCTGTTCGAGAGCCTGTGGGCGGCGGCGCTGCCCCTGGGCGACCCGACCCCGCCGCGCGGGACCGCACTGCCCACCCAGGAGTCGGAGACGCTGCGGCTGCTGGCGCTGGGGCTCACGGACGCGCATTGCCAAACGCCTGGGCGTCTCCCCGCGCACCGCCCGCCGCAGCGCCGCTGACCTCATGGAACGACTGGACGCCCGCCGCGGGTGCGACGCGGGCGTCCACGCGGTCCAGGACGGTTGGCTGCCTGCTACCCGTTGATCTTGGTTGGGTGTTTCCTGTCACGGTTGGTACGTGGTGACAGGAAACACCCCGGGGGGTGGGGGTAGGGGTGTGGGGAGGGGGTGTTTACCAGCCGGTGCCGATGGTGACACGGCCAGCGAAGGTGTGTTGTCCGGTGCCGGGGTAGAGG
>NZ_JBEHZD010000870.1:0-2134 GCF_040240285.1 Streptomyces sp. HSW2009
CCCCCCCCCTCTTCCCCCCCCCCCCCCCCCCCCCCCCCCCCCGGCGCCGGCCGGGGGGGCGCGGCGTGGTGAAAACCCCCCCGGGCCCCTCCCGCGCCCGCCGACGAGCCGGCCGCGACCGGCGACCGGCCGCCGTACCGGGCCCTGGTGGTCACCGCATCGCAGCGCGCCGCTGCCGGCGTCTACCCGGACAAGGGCGGCCCACTGCTGGCCGAAGGGCTGGCCGCGCTGGGCTTCGCGGTGGACGGTCCGCGCGTGGTGCCGGACGGCGAACCGGTACGGGAGGCGCTGCGCGCTGCGGTGGCCGCCGCGTATGACGTGGTCGTCACCACCGGCGGCACCGGCATCTCGCCCACCGACCACACGCCCGAGATGACCCGTTCCGTACTCGACTACGAGATCCCGGGCATCGCCGAGGCGCTGCGGGCCGAAGGGCTAGCGAAGGTGCCGACGGCCGCGCTCTCCCGGGGGCTCGCGGGAGTGGCGGGACCCACCCTGATCGTCAACCTGCCGGGCTCGTCCGGCGGCGTGCGGGACGGGCTCGCGGTGCTCGGCAGAATCCTGGTGCACGCGGTGGAGCAGCGCCGTGGCGGCGACCACCGCCGCCCTGACGCCCCGTCCACGGCGGGCGCCGCGCCTACCGCGGCCGGTGGGCCCGATGTGACCGGTGGGCCCGACGCGGTGGCCGGGCCCGATGCGGTGGCCGGGAGCGGGCGCTGAACGCCTGCTGGCCGGTGGCGCTGGTGGACGGCCCGACGACGCTGCGCCCGATCCGACTGCGTGACCAGCGGGCCTGGCGCGAGGTCAACCGCCGCAACCGGGAGTGGCTCAGGCCCTGGGAGGCGACGGTGCCGCCGCCCCCGCCGGGCGGTCCGATGGCGCAGCGGCCCACCTACCGGCAGATGGTGCGCCATCTGCGCGCCGAGGCGCACGCCGGGCGGATGCTGCCGTTCGTCCTGGACTACCAGGGGCGGCTGGCCGGCCAGTTGACGGTCGCCGGGATTACCTGGGGTTCGATGTGCAGCGGCCACATCGGCTACTGGGTGGACAAGGCGGTGGCCGGCCGCGGGGTGATGCCGACGGCCGTCGCCCTCGCCGTCGACCACTGCTTCCGTTCGGTCGGGCTGCACCGGGTGGAGGTGTGCATCCGCCCGGAGAACGCTCCGAGCCGCCGGGTGGTGGAGAAGCTGGGCTTCCGCGAAGAGGGCCTGCGCCCGCGCTACCTGCACATCGACGGCGCCTGGCGGGACCACCTGATCTACGCGCTGACGGTGGAAGAAGTACCGGACGGGCTGCTGAGCCGCTGGCACCGGATGAGCCCGGGGGCCTCCCCGATATAGCCCGCCGGCGGACGATCTGGCCCATCTGCCGGCCGGACGTACGGGATGTGTGGGGATCACGGGTGTACGGGGCGTGCGGGCGGTGCCTGCGTACGGGGCGTACGGGGTGCGTTGGGCGTACTGGCGCACGGGGCGGGCCCGGCGTGCTGGACGTACCGACGTGCTGGACGTACCGGCGTACTGACGGGCGCGCGGAAAGGTGCGCCGGCGGGCACGCCCCCACCGGCCATCGAGAAGCAACGCGGAGGGCGTCGGCAGCGGCGCGCCGCCAGCGATGCGGGCGGCCACACTGGCGGAAAATCGACGAAGCAGAGACGTCCGGCTGCTGTTCAACTGCGGTCGCATTTTGAACACATTTGCCACTAAGTGCCCCCGCTGCCTGCAAAAAAAGCTTGAAATATGAGCCAGATCGTGCGACACACCGCGCCAATTGGCGGATCGGTTCGCTCCGCTCCCTTTACCGTGTCACCGTGAGCAGCAGTGGCCTCATCTACGCAGTCATCGTCGGGGCCTGGGCCGCCTATTTGGTGCCGATGTGGCTCCGCCGGCAGGACGAACTCAACGACGCCCGTCCCACGGAGCGCTTCAGCACCGCCATCCGGTTGCTGTCCGGCCGTGCGGCCATGGAGCGTCGTTACGTCAAGGAGTTGGACGGCGCGGAGCCGTCCGCCGCCCGCCGCGCCCCCCCCCCCCCCGCGGGCCCCCCCCCCGGCCCCCCCGGCCGGGACAGCGGATGCAGCAGGGGAGCCCGCCCGGCATTCGGGAGCCTGAAGGAGTACGCGGCTCCCCAGGCC
>NZ_JBEHZD010000871.1:0-2125 GCF_040240285.1 Streptomyces sp. HSW2009
GGGGGGGGGGGGGGGGGGGGGGGGGGGGGGGGGGGGGGGGGGGGGGGGGGGGGGGGGGGGGGGGGGGGGGGCCCCCCGGGGGGGGGGGGGGGGGGGGGGGGGGGGGGGGGGGGGGGTTTCCGTACAGAGCGGTTCCCGTACGGGGGGCGGGTCCTCGTACCGAGCGGGTTGCCGTACGGGACGCGTACGGCCCCGGGGTCAGGCGGCCGGGGTGGGGTGGTCCGGTCGGGCGGGGAGGGTGGTGAGCCAGTCGCGGACGACGGCCGCGGTGGCCGCGGCGTGCTCGCCGATCATCGTGCAGTGGTCGCCCCGTACCTGGGCGCGGTCGTGCGCGTGCGGCCAGGTGGACCGCCAGTCGGGCACGGTCACCGGCTCGTCGGGCGAGCCCGGCACACACTCGTCCGGGCGGACGACCAGGGTGGGCGCACTGCCCCGGGCCGGCTCCCAGCCGCGGAACATCCTGCGGTAGGTGCCGATGGCCGTCAGCGCCGTGTAGTCCAGCGCGGCGAACGCCTGGCGCCGCACGATGACCTCGTAGTTCATGGCCTTGCGCAACGGCAGCGGCATGCTGGCCGGCAGATAGGTGTCCAGGAGTACGACGCCCTGCGGGCCCCTCCCGCGCGCCTCCAACCTGATGCGCACCTCGTGGGCGAGCCAGCCGCTGGAGGAGTAGCCGAGCAGGACGAAGGGCCGGCCGGCGGCGCAGCGCACGGCCGCATCGGTGAGCACGTCGACGAGCACCTCGCGGGATGCGGCCAGTGGTTCGGCGGGCTTGAACCCCGGCACGGTGAGGACCGAGGTGTCGCAGAATCCGTCGAACCCGCCGGCCAGCCTGGCGAATTGCAGGGCGCCCTCGACGGGGGCGAAGGGTGGGAAGCAGATCAGCGCCGGCCGGTCGGGGCCGCCGCGGGCGAGTGTCGCGAAGGGTGTGGTGCCGGCGTACCGGTCCGGGTCGTCGAAGGTCTCCCGCAGGCTCGCCGCCCCGGCCAGCAGGCCCTCCGCGTCCTTCATCTTGCCGAGCAGCGCGAGTTGTCGGTACACCGAGCCGAGCAGCTCCCGCGAGGTGGGGTCGGCGGGCGCGGCGGGCCGGACCGGGTCGGTGGCCTCCGCCAGCGCGCAGGCCAGGTGTTCGGCCAGTTCCTTGGGGGTCTCGTGGTCGTAGACCAGGGTGGCCGCCAGGTGCAGTCCGGTCGCTTCGCCGAGCCGGTTGCGCAGGCCGACCGCGGCCATCGAGTCGAAGCCGAGGTCGCGGAAGGACTGGGCGGGTTCGACCGCGCTCGCCGTGGCGTGGCCGAGTTGGGCCGCGGTCTCGGTGCGGATCAGGGCCAGCAGGCTGGCCTGGCGCTCGGCCGGCTGCTGGTCGGCCAGGTGCCGGCGGAACCGGGCCGGGCCGTCGTCGGCGTCCGCGGCAGGCACCACCACGGGCGCCACCACACCACCGGGCGGCGCGTCATCGGGGCCGGTGGGGGCCGGCAGCAGGGCGCTGATCAGCGGCCGGGGGCGGGCGGCGGTGTAGCGGGCGGCGAACCGCGACCAGTCGACGTCCGCGACGGTCACACAGGTGTGGCCGTCGGCCAGGGCCTGTTGGAGGGCTTCGAGCGCGGTCGCCGGTGCCATCGCCGGCAGGCCGATGCGCTCCAGGTGCCAGGCGGCCGGGCCGGTGGCCATCCCCTCGCCCGCCCACCGCCCCCAGGCGACGGCGGTGGCGGGCAGCCCGCGGTCGCGGCGGCGCTGGGCGAGGGCGTCGAGGTAGGCGTTGGCCGCCGCGTACGCGCCCTGACCGGCGCCGCCCCACACGCCGGCGGCCGAGGAGAAGAGCACGAAGTGCGCCACCTCGTCCGTCGAGAGCAGCGCGTCCAGGGCCAGCGCGCCGGCGGTCTTGGCGCCCAGGGTGGCGGCGACCTCCGCGGGCCCCGTCCTGGCCAGCGGCAACGTACCGGCGACGCCCGCGGTGTGGATCACGGTGTGCGGCTGCCAGCCCCGGGCGCGTACCTCGGCCAGCAGGCCGGCGCCGGCGTCCGGGTCGGCCAGGTCGCAGGCGAGGGTCAGCACCTGCGCGCCGGCGGCCTCCAGGTCGGCCCGCAGCGGTGCGGCGGCCCGCGGCGGGGGGCGGGCGCGCGGGGGG
>NZ_JBEHZD010000872.1:0-2116 GCF_040240285.1 Streptomyces sp. HSW2009
CACCGACCCGGGTGACCAGGGACCGATCCGCGTACGCCGCATCTGCCCACGCACCATCCGCCCCGGGCCCCTCCCCCCCCCCCCCCCCCCCGCCCCCCCCCGCGCCCGGCCCGCGGCTCGCCCCAACCCCCTGTCCCCGCCCCATCCGCCCCGCCCGTTCCCGCCACCCCATCCACCCCGTGACCCGCAAGGAGCCCGCCATGACCGCTACCCCCGAAAGCCCCGCCACGCCCGAAAGCCCCGCCACGACGCCCGCCGCCACGCCCGTGACCGTGCTCGGGCTCGGGCCGATGGGGCGGGCCCTGGCCGGCTCGTTCCTGGCGGCCGGGCACCCGACGACGGTGTGGAACCGCACCCCGGGCAAGGCCGACGAACTGGTCGCCCAGGGCGCGACCGCCGCCGCCAGCGCGGCCGAGGCCGTTGCGGCCAGCGAACTCGTCGTCATCTGCGTGATCGACTACGACGCCGTGCACGCGGTCCTGGACGGCGCCGGCGCCGCGCTCAAGGGCCGCACCCTGGTCAACGTCACGGCAGACTCGCCCGACCGGGCCCGCGCCACCGCCGAGTGGGCCGCCGAGCACGGCGTCGACTACCTGGACGGCACCATCCTCACGCCGGCCGTCTCCATCGGCACGCCGACCGCGGTGTTCCTGTTCAGCGGCCCCGAGGCGCTGTACGAGACGCACCGCGCGACCCTGGCCAGCCTCGCCGGCACGGCCACCTACCTGGGCACGGACCACGGCCGGGCGGCGGCGTACGACGTGGCCCTGCTGGACTTCTTCTGGACCTCGGTCAGCGGGCTGCTGCACGGGTTCGCGCTGGCCAAGAAGGAGAACATCACCGCGCGCGAACTGGCGCCGTTCGCCCGCGGGATCTTCGACATCCTGCCGGACATCCTGGACACCTTCGCGGCCAACGTGGACGACGACCACTACCCGGGCGACAACTCGCACATCCTGTCCGTATCGGCCGGCATCGACCACGTCATCCAGGCGTCCGACGACCGCGGCATCGACGCCGGGGTGCTGCGCGCGGCCCGTGCGGTGCACCAGCGCGCCATCGACGAGGGTCACGGGACCGACGGCATCGAGCGCATCGCGGAGGTGCTGGGCCGGCCGGTGGGGTAGTTGGCGGGGCGGTCGGTGGGTGGTCGGTGGGTGGTCGGTGGGTGGCCGGCGCGGTCGGGTGGGCGGCAGACGGGGGAGCCGGGGGGTCGGCGGGGCCGCCGGCGCCAGCCCCAACAAGCGCCACCCACCCCGCTGACCAGCCCCACCGCGCAGCCACCCCCGCCGACCGGCCCGACCGAGCAACCACGCCCCAACTCACGCCGCGTAAGGCTGCTCCTCCTTCGCCGCGCGCAGCGCGTTCCCCCACCACAGGAGCTGGTCGAGCAGTCGCTTGGCGGCGATGTTCGGCTGGGTCGGGTCGATGAGTTCGCCGTCCCGGAACAGATTGCCGGCCAGCGCGAAGCTGACGGTCTCCCGGATGGTGACCGAGTGCAGCTCGGCGAAGACGCCGCGCAGGTGCTCCACGGCGCGCAGACCGCCGGAGATCCCGCCGTACGAGACGAAGCCGACCGGCTTGGCGTGCCACTCCTCGCCGTGCCAGTCGATCGCGTTCTTCAGGCTGGCCGGGTAGCTGTGGTTGTACTCCGGGGTCACCACGACGAACGCGTCGGCCGCCGCCAGCCCCGGGCTGATCTTCGCCAGCGCTGCGGTGGCCACGGGGTTCGGCTGTGCGCCGTACGCGGGCATCTCGTTGGGCAGTTCGGCGTCGGCGAGGTCGATCACGTCGACGTCCAGACCGCCGTGCACGCGGGCGCGCTCGGTGATCCAGTCGGCGACCTGCGGGCCGAAGCGGCCACCGCGGGTGCTGCCGACGATGACGGCGAGCCGGAGCGGGGTGCGGGACATGGGTACTCCTCGGAAGCTGGGCGAACGGATGGCGAGCGGCCGGCCGGTGCGCCGGACGTCCGCCCCTGCGGCCCCGGCCCCCGGGCCCCCCGGCCGGGCCCGGGCCGGGGGGGGGGGGGCGCCCCCCCGGGCGGGGATTCGTCCGCGCCCCCGAGGAGGCGAAGAAGCTGGCTGACGAGGTGCGTTCCGGTAGCCGCACCGGG
>NZ_JBEHZD010000873.1:0-2106 GCF_040240285.1 Streptomyces sp. HSW2009
GCGGGGGGGCCGCCCCGGCGGGGGGGGCGGGGCCGGGGGGGGGGGCGGGGGCGGCGGGGCCCGGGGGGGGGGCGGGCCGGGCCCCCCCCGGCCGGGGCTGGCCTTCGCCCGTCGGCGCCGCGGGCGCGCCCTCGGCCGGCGCGGGGGCCGGCGCCGGTGCGTACGCGGCGTGCTCGGGCTCCGGGTCACGCGGCCCGAACAGGCCGGTGAGGATGAGCTGCATCACCATCGCCGCGACCGGCCAGGCCAGCAGCACGCCCTTGGCCTTGAGCTCCAGCGGGCCGTCGAACGGCACCCGCTCGCCGGCCTCGCGCGCGCTGACCGCGAGGTCCGTCTCGGGCCCGAGGACGATCCCGAACCGCCAGCCGACCCACGAGCCGAGCAGCCCGCCGACGGTCAGCGCCACCACCAGCGGCACCCCGCCCGAGCGCCGGAAGCAGAACACGACGGCGGTGGACACCAGGCCCACGCCGAGCGCGATCAGCAGGAAGGTGCCGTCCCCGCCGATCACCTCTTCGCTCTCGGAGTTCTTGGGGTAGACGGAGTTGCCGATCAGGACCATCTGCACCCGCGGCGCCAGCCAGGCCCACAGCACGGCGAGGACCGCGCCGACGGCCGTGAGCGCCGCGGTGATGATCGCCGCGTCCCGGAACTCCGCGTACTTGCCGGGTCCCGTACCGGCCCGCCCGGCGTCCTGCGCGGCGTGCGCACCGCCCGGATGGCCGGGGTACGGCTGCTGGCCGGTGGTGGGCGGGGGCTGGTCAGAGGGTGTCAACGGTGCGGTCACTCCGTCATCGTGCCAGGTGGGAGAGGTGGCTGAAGCGGCAGGCGGCTCGCCGGGCCGCGTCACTGCACCGCCGCCCTGCGGTACGCCCAGGTCGCGGCGGCCAGCGAGACCACGCCCACCGCCGCGCAGACCCCGAGGTTGACCAGGACGGCCAGCCAGTCGGGGTGGTCGTCGAAGGCGCGGGCCAGCGCCTCCACGCCGTAGGTGGAGGGCAGCAGGTCGCGCGCGTACGCCACCGGGGCGGGCATCCGCTCGGGGGGCAACACGCCGAGCAGCAGCGCCGCCGACATGCCGAGTTGGCCGCAGAGGGTGGCGAGTTCGGGCCGCGGGGCCAGCAGCCCGAGCGCCGCGCCGAGTCCGGCGAGCGCGGCCCCGGAGAGCGGGATGACCGCGACCAGCACCCACAGGTGCACCATCGGCAGCCCGAACAGCACGCTGCCGGCGACGGCCGTGACGATGGTGCCGGGCACAGTGAAGGAGGCGTACGCGCCGGCGGCGCCGAGCACCACGGCGGCCGGGGGCACCGGCAGCGTCGCGTAGTGGTCGAGCCCGCCGCTGGCCCGCAGTTGCCCGAAGTACTGGGCGAGCAGGTTGAGCGCGACGAACGCGACGACCAGCACGCTGGCCCCGGAGACCACGGCCCGCGCCTCGCTGCCGCCGTCCACCACGCCGCGCATCAAGATCATGATGCCGATGGACTGGAAGGTGGCCACGAACAGCAGCGGGATGCGCGCCACCCTGGCCCGCGAGAGCTGCGCCCGGTACACCGCGGCGAGCGCGGGCAGCAGCCGCGCCCGGGCCGCGAGCGGCGCCGGTTCGCGCACGGCGGCCGTGCTGCGGGCGCCCTGGCCCGACTCGGCTGCGGCACGGGCGGGCACGGCCGCCGCGGACACGGCACTCACGTTGTGCTGCTCCTCTTCCGTACGAGCTGATTCCGTACGAGCCTGCCGGCCGCGGCGACCTGCACCACGCTGTGGCCCGGTTCGCTGCGGCGTCCCCCGCTCCATGTCACGCGCCTGCCTCCCGGCCCGCCGCCCGGCCCCGATCGTCCTGTGTCCCGCATCCGGGCGCGCCCGGCACGCGCCGGGACCGCCGCCCCGGTCGTGGGCGCGGGGGGCGGGCCCGCCCCCCCGGGGGCGCCCCCGGGGGGGGCGCGCGGGGGGGGGGCCCCGGGGGGGCGCCCCCCCCCGGCGCCCCCCCCGGCGGGGGGCCGCCCCCCCGGGGGCGGGGGCCCCCCCCGCCCACGACGAGCTGACTTGCGCGGCTAACTCCCCGCCGATCCAAGGTGCCTTCACCCATTCACCGCGTGCTGCCGCACG
>NZ_JBEHZD010000874.1:0-2101 GCF_040240285.1 Streptomyces sp. HSW2009
GGGGGGCCCCGGGCGGGGGCCGGGGCGGGCGGGGGGGGGAGGGGCGCCGCCCGGGGGCCCGCGCGCGCGCGCCCGGCCCCGGCGCCCCCCCCGGGCGCGGGGGGCGCGGCGCCGGGTGACACGGGCCAGCTCATCACCCTGGGTTCGATGAGCAAGACGCACTGGGGCGGGCTGCGCATCGGCTGGCTGCGCGCGCCCGCGCGCCTGGTCACCGAGCTCGCGAGCGAACGCGTCGCCTCCGACATGGGTGGCTCGGTGCTCGACCAGTTGCTGGCCCTGACCCTGCTGGCCCGGGCCGACGAACTGCTGCCGCCCCGGCTTGAGCAACTGCGCCAGCAGCGCGCGGCACTGGCCGCGGCGCTGGCCGAGCAGGTGCCGCAGTGGAGCTGGCACCAGCCGCCCGGCGGCCTCTCGCTCTGGGTCGACCTGGCCGAACCCGTCGCGTCGGCACTGGCCGAACGGGCCCTGACACACGGGGTGCGGATCGAGAGCGGCGCCGTCTTCGCCGCCGACCCGGGCATCTTCGAACAGCGGCTGCGCATCCCGTTCACCGCCACCGCGCCCCAGTTGCAGGAGGCCGTACGACGCCTGGCCACCGCCCTGACCGCCGGCCTGCCCAGTGCGCCCGCCACCCGCCGGACGCACTGGGTCGCCTGAACCACCCCGGGCGCCGCCCAGCTTCCGCCTTCCGCCTTCCGCCTTCCGCCTTCCGCCTTCCGCCTTCCGCCGCGGAACGCGCGCCCGCTCCCCCGGTGCCGGTGCCTCGGTGGCCCGTACCGCGCTCAGAGCCGGACGAGCCGGCGCAGCCGGGGGAAGCGCCGGTGGCCCTCGCGGGTGGTGCGGTCGAGTTCCTCCATGAGGCGGGTGGTGCGGTGTTCCATGTCGAGCTCGTCCAGGATGCGGTCGATCTCGGCCAGCAGGGCGCCGTGCAACTGCCACTGGCGCGGGTCGCGCCGGACACAGTCGAGCAGCCGGACCGCGGCCCGCGCCCGGCTGGCGTCCGCCGCCTCCAATGTGCCGGCGAGCCGGTCCTCGGCGTCCTGCGCGTCCGTGTTGACCTGCGTGGTGACCAGCACGGCGAAGCTGGCGACGGCATCGGCGACGTGGTCGAAGAGCTCCGCCAGCACGTCGGCGACGTCGGGCGCGAACAGCGGCTCGGCGGTACGGTGCTTCGCCAGGTCGGTGAGCGTACGGGTGACCACCCGCACCACCACCGTGCAGATCTCCAGGGTGTCGAGCCCGGTGCGCAGCACCACGCGGTGCAGCTTGCCCTCCTTGACCCGGGGGTTGAGGCGCAGGCTGTCCTCGGCCTGCCGGAGCGCGGCGTCGACCCGCGCGACGTCGTTGTCCAGCCGCCGCGCCTCGTGCAACCGGGCCGCGGCCCGGTCGATGGGCGTGTGGTTGCCGAGTTCGGCGCCGATGCGCTGCAACAGGTCCTGGAGCCGGCGGGCCAGGTCCTCGATGTGCTCGCTCGCGGTCCGTACCCAGACCGGCGGCGCGAACAGGAAGTTGAACAGCAGGCCGACACCGGCCCCGATGAGGGTCTCCAACACCCGGTCCCAGGCCGTGTTGGCCACCCGGGTCACACCGAGTACGAGCATGGCGCTGATCGCCACCTCGGGAATGAACTCGTGCACCTTGACCAGGTGTCCGGCCGCCAACGAAGCCAGGATGATCATCCCGAGGCTCCACCAGGAGAGCCCCACCAGGGCGCTGAAGGCGATCGCGATCAGCACGCCGGCGACCACGGCGTTGACCCGCCGGATGCCGGTGGTCAACGTGGCGTAGAGGGTGACCTGAACGACGAGCAGGGCGGTCAGCGGTGCGGTGAGCGGTACCGGTTCGCTGCTGAGCTGGAGCGCGACGGCGTAGGCGATGGTCGCCGCCGCCGTGGACCGCATCGCCTGGACGACGGCCGGGTGGCGGCGGCGTTTGACCAGCTCGGCCACGGGTTCCTTGGCATCACGCACTCCCTGCCTGTCCCGCCCCTGCCGGCCGCCGACACCGGAACGGCCGCGCTGCCACCTGGCTGGCGGTCACCCGGCGGTCGGATCGAACCCCGCCCGGGCCGGCGAGGCGGCTGGGCCGCGGGGGCCCGGGC
>NZ_JBEHZD010000875.1:0-2094 GCF_040240285.1 Streptomyces sp. HSW2009
CTTGAGGCGTTCCACCCGGGCCCTGGTGTCCGGGTCGGACTGGAGGTCGCGGGCGAAGTCGGCCAGGAAGCGGTCGAGCGCGCCGCGCGGGGGGGGGGGGGGCGGGGGGCGCCGGGGGGGGGCGGCGGGGCCCGGCCCCCCGGGCCAACGGCCCCGGGGCCGGCCGCCCCGGATTGTTCACCGGGCAGGGAACTGCTTGCGGAACAATCGCGCGCCCCGTGTGCTGGGTTGCGGCAGCCACGGGGCGCCGGCGCTCGGCGTCGGCCACCGCACCGCAGACCACCCCGGGGGATGGCCCGGGCGGTGTCAGCCGTCGGCCGGGGAGGTAGCGGCGGGCCTCATGCGACTGCCAGGCCGGGCGGCGGGGCCTCAGGGCCCCGGCCCCGCCGCACCGAAGCCGAAGCAGAAACAGAAACCGAGGTCGGGGCCGATGTCGATGTCGGGGCCGGGGCCGGGGTCGATACCGGGGCCGGGGCAGGGGCCGATGCCGGGGCCTGCACCCCGACCCACCGCACCCCGACCCGCCACACCCATCCCCACCGCACCCCGACCCGCCACACCCATCCCCACCAGGCCCGTGACCCGTCCCCACACCCCTGCGCCACAGTGCCCCTGCGCACCGCACCGCACCGCAGCACAGCACAGCACACTCGCCCCAACCCACCCCATCCAGCAGCACAGTTCAGAAGGGGAAGAGACTCCCATGGCCCATACCTTCACGCGGCGCAGCCGTACGGCGCTGGCCGCCGCCACGGCGCTCGCCGCCTCGCTCGCCGCGTTCAGTGCCACGCCGAGCGCCGCCCGGGCTGCCGATGCGGAGATCACGCCGGGCGCAGCCGCCGTGACCGCGAGCACCAGCGACGAGAACGTGCCGGCCGGCGCGGTCGACGGCGACCTCGGCACCCGCTGGTCGGGCGAGGGCGACGGGGCCTGGCTCCAGCTCGACCTCGGGGCGGCCAAGTCCGTCAACGAGGTCAAGCTCGCCACCTACCGCGGTGACAGCCGCCGCAACCTGTTCCAGCTCCAGTACTGGACCGGCTCGTCCTGGCAGACCGTCGTCGACGGCCGCAGCAGCGGCACCGGCAAGGGCCTGGAGTCCTTCGCCTTCGACGCCGTGACCACCTCGAAGATCCGTTACGTGGGCCACGGCTACCAGGGCGTGGGCGGCGCCGACGGCGGGGCGTGGAACAGCCTCACCGAGGTCGAGGTGTGGGGCGCGGCCGGCGGTGACGACGGCGGGGGCGACGACGGCGGCACGGCCAAGGTCCCGGCCGACGTGCTCGACCTGACCAACTGGAAGCAGACCCTGCCCATCGGCGAGCCCGGGCACCCCACCGAGATCCAGCAGCCCGCGTTGGACACGTACTCCCACGACCCGTACTTCAAGGTGGTCGAGGGCGGCAAGGCCGTACAGTTCCAGGCCCCGGTCAACGGCGTGACCACCAGCGGCTCGAAGAACCCGCGCTCGGAGCTGCGGGAGATGAAGAACGGCGGCAAGGACAAGGCGAGTTGGTCAGCGACGTCCGGCACCCACACGCTGACCGTGCGGGAAGCCTTCACCCACCTGCCGGAGAAGCGGCCGTACGTGGTGGGCGCCCAGATCCACGGGGGTGACGACGACGTCACCGTGTTCCGGCTTGAGGGCACCAAGCTCTACGTCACCAAGGACGACACCACGCACCACCAACTGGTCGACGCCAACTACAAGTTGGGGACCGTCTTCGAGGCCAAGTTCGTCGTGAAGGACGGCAAGGTCAAGGCGTACTACAACGGTGAGCTGAAGACGACGATCGCGTACACCGGCTCCGGCAACTACTTCAAGGCCGGCGCCTACACCCAGGCCAACTGCACCAACACCGACCCCTGCTCGTCCAGCAACTACGGCGAGACCCGCATCCACGAACTGAAGGTCCAGCACTCCTGAGCCCGGCTGCCCGTTCGCGGAACCTCTGCGGGCCGCCCCCCGGGCGGGCAGTCGTACGGTGGGCCGGCGCCGGCAACCCTGGCGCTAAAATAACCTCAGACAGCCCCAGACCAGCACTCCGATGATGATTTCCCTGAAGATCAGCTAAAAAAAAGACAATTCGCGGCGGG
>NZ_JBEHZD010000876.1:0-2090 GCF_040240285.1 Streptomyces sp. HSW2009
CTTGCCGAACACGTGGTGGCCGACAGCGTTCTGGTGCCCGGCGTGGCCCTGGTCGGCGGCGGCCCCGGCGACCCCGACCTGATCACCGTGCGCGGCCGGCGGCTGCTGGCCGCGGCCGACGTGGTCATCGCCGACCGGCTCGGCCCGCGCGACCTGCTGGCCGAACTGCCGCCGCACGTCGAGGTGATCGACGCGGCGAAGATCCCGTACGGCAGGTTCATGGCCCAGGAGGCCATCAACCAGGCGCTCATCGACCACGCCAGGGCGGGCAAGGCCGTGGTGCGGCTCAAGGGCGGCGACCCGTTCGTGTTCGGCCGGGGCATGGAGGAGGCCGAAGCGCTCGCGGCGGCCGGCATCCCGTGCACCGTGGTGCCCGGCATCTCCAGCTCCATCAGCGTCCCGGGCGCGGCCGGCATCCCCGTCACGCACCGCGGCGTCGCCCATGAGTTCACCGTGGTCAGCGGCCATGTGGCACCCGATGACCCGCGCTCCCTGGTGGACTGGTCCGCGCTCGCCACGCTGCGCGGCACCCTCGTCCTGCTGATGGCCGTGGAGAAGATCGGCGCCATCGCCGCCGCCCTCATCGCCCACGGCCGCCCGGCCGACACGCCCGTCGCCATCGTGCAGGAGGGCACCACGGCCGCCCAGCGCCGGGTGGACGCGACGCTCGACACCGTCGGCGAGGTCGCCAAGGCCGAGGGCGTACGGCCGCCGGCCGTCATCGTGATCGGCGCCGTGGTGGCCGTCGGCCCGGACCAGCAGCCCTGACCGGCGGGCCTGGCCAACAGCCCTGACCCGCGGGCCGCAGCCGACCCGCACCCCCCGCCGTACGCCCCGACCCAGACAAGGCAGCATCAGCACGTGGCCGAACCCCTCACCATCGACGACCCGGCCGACCCGCGACTGGCCGACTACACCGGCCTGACCGACGTCGAACTGCGCCGCCGCCGCGAACCCGCCGAAGGGCTCTTCATCGCCGAGGGCGAGAAGGTCATCCGCCGGGCGCTGGCGGCGGGGTACGGCATGCGTTCCATGCTGCTTTCGGCGAAGTGGATCGACGTCATGCGCGACGTCATCGACGAGGCGCCGGCCCCGGTGTACGCGGTCGATCCGGCCCTCGCCGAGCAGGTGACGGGCTATCACGTACACCGCGGCGCGCTCGCCTCGATGGCCCGCAAGCCGCTGCCGGACGCCGCCGAACTGCTGGCCGACGCGCACCGGGTGGCCATCCTCGAAGCGGTCAACGACCACACCAACATCGGCGCTGTGTTCCGCAGCGCGGCGGCCCTCGGCATGGACGCGGTGCTGCTCTCGCCGGACTGCGCCGATCCGCTCTACCGACGCTCCGTCAAGGTCTCCATGGGCGCCGTGTTCTCCGTGCCGTACGCCCGGCTGGAGAACTGGCCGCGGGACCTGGCCCGGGTCCGCGAAGCGGGCTTCGACCTGCTCGCCCTGACCCCCGACGCGCAGGCCGTCTCCATCGACGAGGCGGCCCCGCACCGGCTCGACCGCGCCGCCCTGCTGCTCGGCGCCGAGGGCAGCGGCCTGACCCGGCACGCCCTGGCCGCCGCCGACTCCTGGGTGCGCATCCCGATGGCGCACGGCGTGGACTCGCTCAACGTCGGCGCGGCGGCGGCCGTCGCCTTCTACGCGGTCACCGCGGGCCGCCCGACCGCCTGACCCGGCGCCCGCCAGCACCTACGCCCCGACCGCACCGGCGCCCCCGCGTTCCGCCATGCCCCGCGCGCGGGTTGCCGGGAGCGTGAGGCGTACGAGAGGTACGAGGACTTGGCACGCCCACAGGCGCCGGGCACGGTCACGTGCACCGGGCACGGCCACGCGTTCTGAACCCGCCGCGGAAGGTGGCGCTGCGAAGGGTGGCGCGGCGTCAGCCCGCACTGTGCGAAGTGCTCACAGGGCCTGGGCCACCGCGATGCCCACCGCCACGAGCAGGGTCACCACCACAAAAACGATCAGCCGCTGACGGAGCATGCGGCGCCGGGAGTCGGTCGGCCGCCGACCGGTGCTCGGCCCGCGGCCCGCGGTGCGGCCGTCGGGGCGGCCACCGGAGCGCCCGGGACGCGCGGAAC
>NZ_JBEHZD010000877.1:0-2088 GCF_040240285.1 Streptomyces sp. HSW2009
CCCCCCCCGGGCCTCCGCCGGGGGGCCGGGGGCCCCGGCCCCCCCGGCCCCCGCGGCCGGGGGGGGGGGGCGGGCCCCGGCCCGCCCCCCCGCCGCCCCCGGCCCCCCCGGGCCCGCGACCGGCTGCGCGGACGTCCGCGTCATGCACCTCCGTCCCCCCATAGCACCATGCGATGGGTCAGATGATCACTCGCGCGCGCCCATCTGAGTGGCGACGCCGCGCGGTGCTCCGAGATTGGCCCCGTTCGGCCGTAACGGCGGGCCCGCCTGCCGCCCGGTGGCAGATGGGCCCGCCGCCTTGGCTACTCCTTGACGGCGCCGCTGAGCATGCCCTCGATGAAGCGGCGTTGCAGCGCCACGTACACGATCACCACGGGCAGGGCGATCAGCACGGCGGCAGCGGCGAGCAGGGACGTCTCGGAGCTGTGCTGGCCCTGGAAGAAGGCGAGGCCGAGCGGGACCGTGCGGTGGGCCTCGTCGCTCACCATGACCAGCGCCATCAGGAACTCGTTCCAGGTCCACATGAAGACGATGACGATCATGGTGGAGATGGCGGGCCTCGCCATCGGCACCAGCACCCGCCACAGCGTGGTCCAACTGTTGGCGCCGTCGATGCGCGCCGCCTCGATGACCGCCCGGGTGCTGCCCCGGAAGTAGGTCCGCATCCAGAACACGCCGAACGCCAGCGACTGGGCGGTCTGCGGCAGGATCAGCCCCCAGTAGGTGTCGGTGAGTTCGAGGTGGCGCAGGTCGAAGTAGAGCGGTACGACCAGCGCCTCCTGGGGCACCGCGAGGCCCAGCACGAACAGGTAGAACAGCGCCGTCGAGCCGGGGAAGCGCAGCACCCCGAAGGCGTAGCCGGCGGCCACCGAGAGCACCGTGGTCAGGGCGACCACGGTCAGCGCCACCAGCACCGAGTTGCGCAGGTAGCTGCCGAAGTGGCCGCGGGTCCAGGCGTCCGCGAAGTTGCTCCAGTGCAGCCCGTCGGTGGGCAGCGTGAAGCCGGTGCTCAGCGAGGACCTGGAGTCCAGTGCGGTGGCGAGGATGCCGAGTACGGGGGTGAGCGAGACGACGGTGAACAGGGCGAGGATCGCGTAGGTCAGGGTCCGTTCGGTGCGCGAGATCATGTCCTTCGCCCTTCGACGAGCCGGGAGATGCAGACGGTCAGCACGAAGATCAACACCGTCAGCGTCACTCCGATGGCGGCGGCCGAGCCGACCTGGTTGGTCTCGAACGCCCGGTGGTAGACCTCGTACGCCGGTACGGAGGTGGCGTTGCCCGGGCCGCCACTGGTGGTGATGTAGATCAGGTCGAAGTTCCGCAACCCGGCCACGATGGTCAGGGTGAGCGCGACCGCGATCTGGGGCCGTAGGCCGGGCAGCGTCACGGCGAAGAACTCGCGCAGCGGGCCGGCGCCGTCCAACCGCGCCGCCTCGTACAACTCGCGCGGAATGCGCTGGGCGCCGGCCAGGAAGAGCACCATGCACAGGCCGGTGCCGACCCAGGTGCCGACGATGCCGACGGCGGGCAGCGCCCAGTCGTAGTCGCCGAGCCAGGGCCGGGCCGCGGCGCCGAGGCCGACGGACCGCAGCACGTCGTTGAGGAGCCCGTCGGGCGCCAGGATCGACCGCCAGGCCACGCCGACCACGATCAGGGCGAGCACCTGGGGCAGGAAGAGGACCGTGCGGAAGAAGGTCATGCCGCGCACCCGGGCCCGGGACAGCAGGGCGGCAAGGAGCAGCCCGATGGCCACCGGCAGCGCCGAGTAGAAGACGAGCAGGAGCAGCGCGTGGGCGAACGGGGCGCGCAGTTCGGGGTCGGTCAGCAGGTCGTGGTAGTTGGCGCCGCCGGCCCAGGTGGCCGCGGTGAACCCGTCCCAGTGCAGCAGGGAGAGCCACACGCTCTGGCCGAAGGGGAAGAGCAGCAGCGCCCCGTAGCAGGCGAGGGCGGGCAGTACGTACAGATCGCCGCCGGCGCGCGGCTCGCGGGGGGCGCGGCGCCGGTAGCGGCTGGTCAGGGCGCGGCGGCGGGCGGCAAGCGGCGCTGCCTTGCGCTCACCGCCGGGGGGCCGGGTGGTCGGGGTGGTGG
>NZ_JBEHZD010000878.1:0-2088 GCF_040240285.1 Streptomyces sp. HSW2009
GCACGTCCTGGCGACGGCCCAAGCCTGGCTGGCCGAGCCGCGGCTCACCGCGGCGCACCTGGTCGTCGTCACCCGCGGCGCGGTCGCCGAGGGCGAGCCGGGCGGCGGCAGCGGGGCCGTCGACGCCGCATGGGTGGACGCCGCCGGCGCCGCCGTCTGGGGCCTGGTCCGCAGCGCCCAGGCGGAGAACCCGGGCCGGCTCCTCCTGCTCGACCTCGCCCCGGACGCCGGGACCGGCTGGGCGGAGGTGGCCGCCGCCCTCGCGGGGGCGATCGGCGCCGACGAGCCGCAACTCGCGCTGCGCGCCGGCCGACCGCTGCTGCCGCGCCTGGTACGGGCGCCCGCCGACGGCGGCGACCTGGTCCCGCCGGCCGACGCCCCCGCCTGGCGGCTGACCACCCGGGCGACCGCGACCGTCGAGAACGTGACGGTGGCCGCCTGTCCCGAAGCCCTCGCGCCGCTGGCCGCGGGCGAGGTCCGCATCGCGGTACGGGCCGCCGGCGTCAACTTCCGCGATGCGCTGATCGCCCTCGGCATGTACCCGGGCGGCGCCACCTTCGCGGGCAGCGAGGGCGCGGGCGTGATCACCGAGGTGGCCGCTGACGTCACCGGGCTGGCCGTCGGCGACCGGGTCTTCGGCCTCTTCGAGGGGGCGTTCGGCTCACTGGCCGTCGCCGACGCCCGCACCGTGACCCCGCTCCCCGACGAGTGGAGCTTCACCGACGGGGCATCGGCCCCGGTGGTGTTCCTCACCGCCTGGTACGCGCTGGTCGAACTCGGCTCCCTGACCGCCGGCGAGTCGGTGCTGATCCATGCGGGCACGGGCGGGGTGGGAATGGCGGCGGTACAGATCGCCCAGCACCTGGGCGCCGAGGTGTTCGCGACCGCCAGCCCCGCCAAGCACGGGGTGCTGGAAGGGCTGGGCGTCGATGCGGGACACCGGGCGAACTCGCGGGACCCGGGCTTCGAGTCGGTGATCCGGGAGGCGACCGGCGGCCGTGGCGTGGACGTGGTGCTCAACAGCCTGGCGGGTGACTTCGTCGACGCCTCGCTGCGGCTCCTCGGCGACGGCGGCCGGCTCCTGGAGATGGGCAAGACCGACGTCCGCGACCCCGAACAAGTCGCCGCCGACCACCCCGGGGTGCGCTACACCGCCTTCGACCTCATCGCCGACGCCGGCCCGCAGCGCATCGGAGCCCTGCTGGACACCCTGCGCAAACTGTTCGCCGACGGTGCGCTGACCCCGCTGCCGCACCGGGTGTGGCCGCTGGCCAGGGCCCGGCAGGCGCTGCGTCACCTCAGCCTGGCCAAGCACACTGGCAAGCTCGTACTCGACGTGCCCGCCACCCTCGACCCCGAGGGCACCGTCCTGATCACCGGCGGCACCGGCACCCTCGGTGCCCACGTCGCCGAACACCTCGTACGCACCGGACGCACCCGCAACCTGCTGCTGGTCAGCCGCAGCGGCCCGAAGGCGCCGGGCGCCGCGGACCTCGCCGAGCGGCTGTCCGCCGCCGGCGCCACCGCCCGCATCGTCGCCGCCGACGCCACCGACCCGGCGGCCGTCCGCGACCTGGTCGCCTCCGTCGACCCGGCCCACCCGCTGACCGGCGTCATCCACGCGGCCGGTGTCCTGGACGACGCGATGTTCCCCGCCCAGAACGCCGACCGGCTGGCCCGGGTCTGGGACGCCAAGGCGAAGGCCGCGGTCAACCTGCACACGGCCACCGCAGGGCAGCGCCTGGGCCTGTTCGTCCTCTTCTCCTCCTTCGCCTCCGCACTCGGCACCCCGGGACAGGCCAACTACGCGGCGGCCAACTCCTTCTGCGACGCGCTGGCCGCCCACCGCCGGGCCCTCGGCCTGCCCGGTGTCTCCATCGGCTGGGGCCTGTGGGCCGAGACCAGCGGACTCACCGCCCAGCTCGCCGCCGCAGACCTGGCCAGGATCGGCCGCCTCGGCATCAAGGCCAACAGCACCGATGCGGGCCTGGCGATGCTGGACGCGGCCTGCGCACACGGCCAGCCGCAGCTCCTCGCCCTCAGCCTGGACCCGCGGGCCCTCGCCGGCGGGCCCGCCGCGGCGCGGCC
>NZ_JBEHZD010000879.1:0-1994 GCF_040240285.1 Streptomyces sp. HSW2009
GCCCCCCCCCCACGCCCCCCCCGCCCCGGCCCCCCCCCCGCCCGCCGGGCCGCCCCCCCCCCCCGGGGGGCCCCGCCGCGGGGGGGGCCCGCGGGGGGGGGGGGCGGGGCCGGTCCGCTGCCGGGCTGAGCGGCTGACGCGCCGTCCACGTCAGCCGCCGTCTCAGGGGCGTCGGCCCGTGCCGACGCCTGCCGTTCCCGGGGGCGGTTCACCCGTCGAGTAGGCGCCGCTCCTCCTCGCTGAGCAGCCGGGAGCGGATCAGGAAGCGCACGCCCTCGGGTGCCTCCACCGAGAACCCGCTGCCCCGCCCCGGCACGACGTCCACCGTCAGATGCGTGTGGCGCCACCGCTCGAACTGCTGGCCCGCCATCCAGAAGTCGATCCGCTCGGCCACCCCGGCCACGACGAGCGAGGCGAGCAGCACGTCGGACGCGCCGGTACGGAACTCGCCGCGCGGATAGCACATGGGCGCGCTGCCGTCGCAACACCCGCCGGACTGGTGGAACATGAGCGGCCCGTGCATCTCGGTGAGCCTGCGCAGCAGCTCCTGCGCGGCCTCGGTCAACGCGACGCGCGAGACCCCGTACGGCTCCCTCATCCCGTCCCCTCCCTCGCCCGCGCGGCCCGGCGTACGGGCAGTCCGGCCTACGGGCAGCCCACCGTGGAGCGGGCGCACCCGCGCCACCCCGAAGCCGTCCGGGGACACCTAACCCCGCCCGGGGTTGCGCGATGGTTGCACGGGGTGTCCGGCCAGGTCCGCGGGGTGGGGCCGGCCCTGGGCCGGGCGGGCGTGGCCGGGTACGGATGCGCGCGTACGAGTGCGCGTACGGCACCGCACCGCGGTTGCCCGCTCCCTGCCGCCCGGCCTCGCCCCACCATCAGACGTTCCACAGGGTTATGACGCAATGGGAGTAGGCGCGCCGCACGGCCGTCATTACGTTGTGTCCACGACAAGAGGGCGTGTTCGGCCCCTGTCCCATCTCCCTCCCCCCGCATGTTCGTTCTGAGACGAGGTGCCCCCGTGAGCCGTGCACGACGTACCCTTAGCCTGCTGGTCGGCTGTCTGGCCCTGTCGCTGGGGTCGGGCCAGTTGGCCCAGGCCGATCCCGCGCCGCGGGACGAGGCCGCCGCCGCACCCTTCTGCTACGACGAGCCGTCGCAGCCCACCGCCGACGTGAGCGACCTCAAGGCCGCGTTCACCGGGGCGAACTGGATGCGCACCCTCCAGACCATGTACCAACGGCGCTGGCCCAGCGGCGAGAAGCTGGCCATAGCGCAGGCCAAGGACCAGTACTGGGACCAGTTCGTCAACAAGCGGAGCTTCGACGGCTTCGCCGAGTCGATGATGGTGGCCATCCACGAGGAGACCCACATGTGGGACCTCGACCCGTCGCGCACCAGGTGGGACGTGTCGATCGCGGCCTGGATCAACGGCTCCCACCAGGCGATGCAGGTGCCGGTGCACGGCGGGTTCCCGCGCAAGGAGATCCTGCCGCTGATCAAGGACCGGCTCACCGCATCCATGGACGACACCTATCTGCGGGACCGTACGCAGGGCGAGTACCGCTTGCAGGGCGTGCTGGCCGAGCAGAACGCCGGGCTGACGGGGCTGCCGGCCGTCACCGTGGTGCACGAGTTCATCAAGGGCGTTGGCGCCAGCAACGCCCGCGACATCGCCGCCACCAACCTGCGCTACCTGCTGCTCTACCTGCGGGTGGCCAAGGACAAGCACCCCGACTACTGGGCCAAGATCAAGGCCGAGCCCAAGCTGCGCGAGCTGGTGCTGACCCAGTTCCTGCGTACGGCCTACTGGTTGGAGAAGTCGGCGCCGTACACCGGTGTGGTCGGCGGCCCCGACGCGGACAAGATCACCAAGACCAACTACGCGCCGGAGAACATCGCCGTCCTGGAGGAGTTCACCGGCCGCAAGGTGCGGGTGGACGCGCAGCGGCACTGCACCGCGGACTGATCCGCAGCCCCGGTCGCCGGGTGCG
>NZ_JBEHZD010000088.1:0-19366 GCF_040240285.1 Streptomyces sp. HSW2009
GGGTCTGACGGTGGGTCAGACGCGGACCTGGCTGGGCAGTCCGTCGCCGCCCTGCGGGGCGCCGACCGGCACCGCGCCGGGCTGCGGCGGGGCCGCCACCTCGTCCTCGTGGCTGAGGTCGGGCAGCCACCGCAGCCAACTCGGCAGGTACCAGTTGCGGTCGCCGAGCAGCACCATCACGGCCGGCAGCAGCACCCCGCGGATGATCGTCGCGTCGATGAGCACCGCCACCGCGAGGCCCACGCCCATCTGCTTCATGCTCTGCATCGACAGCGTGCCGAAGATCGAGAAGACCGCCACCATGATGACCGCCGCGCTGGTGACCACGCCGGCCGTGGTGACCACGCCGTGCACCACCGCGTCCCGGGTGGGCCGGCCGGCCACGTGGGCCTCGCGGATGCGGGAGACCACGAAGACGTGGTAGTCCATGCTCAGCCCGAACAGGATCACGAACAGGAACAGCGGCAGCCAGGCCACCACCGCGCCCACCCCCTCGGCGCCGACCAGCGAGGCGCCCCAACCGTGCTGGAAGACGGCGGTGAGGATGCCGTACGCCGCGCCCACCGACAGCAGGTTCAGCGCGATCGAGGTCACGGCGATGGTCAGGGAGCGGAAGGACATCAGCATCAGCAAGAACGCGAAGACGATGACGAAGGCGAAGACCGGGGCGACGCTGGAGCCGAGTTCGTCGCTGAAGTCCTTCGAAGCGGCCGTGTCGCCGCCGATCGGCGCGCTCACCCCGTCCACCGTGCCGAGCGTGGCCGGCCGCACCTCGTCCCGCAGCACGTTCAGGCTGCGCTCGCTGCGGTCCTCGTCGGTGCCGCCGACCAGCGGCACCTCGATGACGGCCACGTTCTCCTTCTCGTGCACGGTCACCTTCACCGGGCCCTTGGACGCGCCCTTGGTCACCGCCTGGGCCCGGAAGTCCTCGATCGCCTTGCGTACCGGCGTCGCCCGTACGTCATCGGCCCTGACCACCACCCGCGCCGGGGCCGGCCCGCCGGGGAACTGCTCGTTGATGTGCCGGTAGGAGGCCACGATCGGCAGCGAGTCGCCGAACTCCTGGTCCATGTTGAGGTTGGCGGTGTGCATGCCGAGCGCCGGCAGCGCGATGGCCACCAGCGAGCCGCCCGCCAGCGTGATCGACACCCACGGCCGGCGCAGCACCCGGTTCAACACCGCACGCCAGAACCGGCTCTCGCCGTTGCCCGCCTTGGTGCGCTTGTGCAGGAAGGGCACCCTGCCCTTCTCGACCCGCTCGCCGAGCAGCGAGAGCAGCGCGGGCAGCACCGTCACGGAGCCGACCATGGCCACCGCCACCACCATCAGGGTGCCGAGCCCCATCGCCTCGAACTCGGCGATGCCGGTGAACAGCATGCCCGCCATGGCCACGATCACCGTGATGCCGGAGATCAGCACGGCCCGCCCGGAGGTGGCGGCGGCGATCTGGAGCGCGGTCGCCGCATCGCGCCCCGCGGCCCGCTCCTCGCGCTCCCGGCGCAGGTAGAACAGGCAGTAGTCGACGCCGACGGCCAACCCCACCAGCAGCATCACCGAGTTGGCGGTGTCGCTCATGTGCACCGCGTGGCTGACCACCGCCACCAGCCCGGTGGTGGCCAGGAACGCGGTCATCGCCAGGACCACCGGCAGCAGCGCGGCGACCAGCGCGCCGAACGCGATCAGCAGGATGCCAAGCGCCACCGGCAGCGCCGAGTACTCGGCCTGCTGGAAGTCGCTGCCGAACGCCTCGTCGAACGCCTTCTGCCCACTGGCGTCACCGAACTGTTCGAGCCGTACGGACCGGTGTTGGTCGGCGGCCTTGTCCACCGCGTCGGTGATCGGCTGTACCCGGTCCGCCGCGTCCTCGGGGTCGCCGCGCACCTCGAACTGGATGAGCGCCGAACGCCCGTCGGCGGAGACGGCGCCCGCCTCGTACGGGGAGCGGACCTCGGCCACCTCGCCGGTCGCGCGGACCGCCGAGATCACCTCGCGCACCGCCGTCTTGACCTCGGGGTCGGTCGCCTTCGCACCCTGCTCCCGCGCGGTGACCAGCACCATCTCGCCGGCCGGGTTGGTGATCCCGGCGTCGTCCAAGATGGCGGACGCCCGCCCGGCCTCGCCCGGCGTCTGCTCGCTGCCGCTGACGTCGACGCGGCCGGTCATCGAACCGACGGCCAGCGACAGGATGACGAACACCACCCAGCCGCCGACCGCCACCCACCGGTGCCGCGCACTCCAACTGCCCGCACGGGCCGCTATGCCACGTGGTTTCGATCTGTGCCCCGTGGTCGCCACGGTTCCCCCTCTAGAACTCGCCCATCGCCCGCGGCCCGCGCCGCCGTGCAGCAAGAACGCTAGGTCGGGGGATGGCTAGGGCCATCCGACTGAAAGCGGGCTGATCCCTTAGCGGTCAGAGGTTTAGGGCCCCTACACGTAACGGTCGTTGCGTCAATGGCCCAGGCCAAGGGTGTCCGCAAGTGCCAAGCGGCCCGGCGGATTTGGGCGCCTTTCACGGCGTACGGGGCACATGGGCGCCCGTTGGAAATGTCACAACGCCTGAACGCGGTTGTGCCGGCCGCGGTCGGTCGGCCAGAGTTTCGATTCTCCTCCCGGGCACCCCCCGCCCCCCCCCCGCCCCACCCGGGGCCCCCCCCCCCCGGGGCCCCCCCCCCCCCCCCCCCCGCCCGGCGCCCCCCCCCCCCCGGGGGCGGGGCGGCCGGGTTGAGGCGACGGGCTGGCGCCCGGGCGCGATGGTGTCGGGGTGGGGGTGCGCGCCGCGCGCTCTCGCCGCTGTGCGAGTGCTGGGGTGCCGCACCCGGCGAGCGGACCTAGAGGTTGCGGGGTGGCCGGTGGTGGCCGGTGGTGGCCAGTCCGGATTTGCTTTCAGACAAGCGGCCTGGCGGGGCATCCGGCGGCGACATCATCGGTGGGGCACCACGGCCCGCGTGCTGCCGTCGCTCCCGGGGGCTGAACCGGTAGGGCCCGCCCGCCAGTCGCGCGGGCGCACTTCCGTGCCGGCCACCCACCACGCTTCGGAGGCATCTCCATGACCGATTCCGCCGGCCTCAAGGGCGTCCGGGAGTTCACTGCGACCCAGTACGTCGTCCCCTACCTCCTGCTCGTCACCGGTAACGCGGGGGTGCGGAACGCTCCGGTCGGCGATCGGCCCGTGCTGTTCTGGGTGTTCGCGGCGGTCGCCGTGCTCGGTGCCGGCTCGACCCTGATGCGACTCCGACGGATGTGGGCCACGCATCAGCACCGACCGCTCCCCGCCTGGACGCGGTTCCTCGGCCTGCTCCTCGCCCTGTTCGGCGCGTACGTCGGCTACGTCGTCATCGACGGCGCGGCCGGATGGGGGAGCTAGGGGGAGAGCGCCGCGAACGCGCGCAAGCCCTGCCGTGGCCCCCCGTGCTCAACTGGCTGGCCGCCCAGCGGGCCGACCGCTCAACTGGCTGGCCGCCCAACAGGCCGACCGTTCAAACGGGCCGCCCGGCCGACCGGCCGCTCCTCGCAGGCGCCGTGCGCCAGATGCCGACGCCTCGTCGCGTTACCTCGGTCACAACCGCTCTCACCTGCGGCGATGCGCGAAGCGGAAGGCCATCTGTTGGTTGTTGAGTTACCTTACCGCAACGTAGCGTGTCTAAGGTGGATGATGATCTTGGCAATCGCCGCGAGAGCGAGGATGACTGACAGTGGGTTCACTGCGACTGAGCGCGGCCGACCTCCGGGGATTTTCGGCGCCGCCCAAGGTGCGCAACCTGCACAACGGCTACCGCTCGGTGAGTTGGACGGCACCGGCCAAGCTGGCCGACGGCTGCCGCGAGCGGCTCTTCGACCTGGTGGCCGACGTCGCCACCCGTACCTTCGAGACCGACCACTCCGGCTACTGGCGGGCGCGCAAGGAACAGAACTTCTTCGACCAGGTCGCCAACTTCACCCTCACCCTGGCCCCTGACGACGAGGTCGTCGGCTGGGCCGGCTATCAGAGAAAACGTTTCTTCAATAAGCAGGTCGTCTACCTCGACGCGGCCGGGCTGCTGCCCGCGCACCGGCGCTCCAAGCTCTCGGCCCGGGTGCAGGCGCGGTTCCTGGTCACCGAGGTCCTGTTGCGCAACCCGTTCCGCCCCACGTACGTGATCCTGCGGACCCAGAACCCCGGCATACACGCCGGCTTCACCAAGACCTTCGGCCCCGACCGGGTCTTCCCGCAGCCGGGCCGGCCGGTCCCGGCCGAGGTGCAGCGCATCGGCGCCGAGGCGATGCGCTGGCTCGGCCACCGCCCCGAGGCCATCGACGCCGAACGGCTGCTGGTCACGAACGCGCTGGACGGCGTGCTGTCCCAGTTGTACGGGGCGGCACCGCGCAGCGGAGAGCCCGAACTCGACGCGTACTTCGCCGACTCCATCGGTGCGACGGACTGCTTCGCCCTGGTCACCAAGGCCAGCGCCGGTCCGCTGCTGGCGTTCATGGCGCGTGCGGCCGGTGCGCAGGCGAAGGTCCGCGTCAGGCACCACCTGGGCGCGGCGCTCGGCGGCGTGCGGCACGCCGCGCGACGGGTGTCGCGGTGAGGCGGTACGCGGTACGCGGCGCGACGGGCGTGCCGGGCGTGCCGGCGCCCGGCTGCGTACGGGGGTCGGGTCTGAGTAGTTGCGGTACAGGGTGGAGCGCTGAGATTGATCACGGCCCTGGGCTGGGTGTCCTGCCGCAGCATGATCGGCAGGAGCCACGATGCTGACCTGCGTTGTTGCCATGCCGTTTGAGAATCTCGGGCTCTCCGTTCTCATCCGACATGGCAGTCGCGGAAGAGGCTCCGTCCTTACCGGCCCTGGTCGACGGGGACGTCGCCAAGCCGAACGCTGAGCTGGGCACCCAATTCCTGGAACCCCAGAGCTACAGCCACACGCCGGGATGGATAGGGCCGTGCTCTCCACTGCGGCAGCAACCCGGCATCGAGGGCATGGGCCACTGCTGCGGACGCCACGGCCCGGGCCAGGCGCCGGCCCCGATATTGCGGGGCAACCAGCACGCTCAGGTGGGCTACCGACTGCGGCCAGGACCGGTACCCGGCTGCGGCTACCACCTCTTCGCCCCGGCGAAGACAGAACGCGGGAGAAGAGATGTCCTCCAGACCGCTCTCGCCGGCCTCCTCCTCCCCGGCCAGGGCCAGCAGCGCGGCCAGGACGCCAGCACCGATCGGCAACTGCTCGACCCCGGTGCCTTCATGCGCAGGAAGAAAGCCGTCCCGGCCGAGATAGAAGAGCGAAGCCGGCCCGAGAACATCGAGAACGGGCAGCACCGCACGCAGACGAGCGATGTCAACGACCTCTTCGTGGGTCATCTTCCGCGCGGCGTCGTCCACCATCCCGGCGGCCTGCACGCTCGGTGCAGTGACGAGAGCGGCGTCACCGATCCGCACGATCCCGGTCCACGATGGCGGACACAACAGTGACCCGGGCGCGACCACAACCTTTGCCCCTCCTGGGGGACAGAACTCGACCGGTGTGCCCGCCAGTTCCACCCAAAGCTCCCGGGCGTGCATGAGTAAGAGATCGTCAGCCATGGCCACATCCTGTCGTCTCCACAGCCGGGGCGCGACCAGATTCCTCCCGGACAGCCGTACCGCAAAACTCAGACCAGCCGTGATCCATTGAGAAACCGCCACGTCGCGTGAGATGCGATGTTCCCCGGGCTGGTGGGGTCGTAGATGCCGGGCAGTGGCCCGGCGAGCATCTCCAGGATCAGGCCGTGGGCGGTGAGGCGGTCGGCGAGCACGGTGAGTTCGGTGGCGTCACGGCCGAGTCGTTTCATCTCGTACAAGGATCGTTTGCCCGAAGCGGAAGAAGATTCCGTGGTGAGGCAACGGTCTCGGCTTCGTAGGGACTCTTTTGAGCATCTAGGAGGGAGGTGCTCATGGGGGTTCGAAAGCAGGTCGGGGACCGAGAGTTCCACGATTTCGTCGTCGGCCGCTGGCCGCGCCTGATGCGCACGGCATTTCTGCTCACGGGTGAGCAGCACGCTGCGGAGGATCTGGTCCAGTCGACGCTGGAGCAGGTCTATGTGGCCTGGCACAGGGTCGCCTCGGCCGACGCCCCTGAGGCGTATGCGCGACGAGTGATGATCAACGCGCATGCCCGCAGATATCGAAGGAAGCTGCGGGAGTTCCTGTTGCCCAGGAGCGGGGACGCGGGCCTGACGCACGAGGTGGCCGACACCGGTGACCGGATCGCCCAGGCCGACGACCGTCACACGCTGCTGAAGGCGCTGGCCCAATTGCCGGCACGGCAGCGGGAAGCAGTGGTCCTACGTTACTGGGAGGACCTCACTGAGACACAGACGGCCGAGGCGATGGGCTGTTCGGTCGGCACGGTGAAGAGCAACGCGGCCAAGGGGATCGCGAAGCTGCGCGCCGTTTCGGGACTGGCGGAGAAAGTGACGCAGGGAGGACGAGCGTGAAGAGCGCGGACGGGGAGACGAGCCACAACATGACACAGCACGACATCGCCTTCCTGCTGGCCGAAGCCGCCGACGAGGTGAGGATCGGCACAGCCCCCGCCCAGGCGCTGATGCGCGGCGGACGCCGCCGCAGGGCACGTCGCTGGGCGGTCGTGGCGACCACCACCCTGGTCGTGGCCGGCTCCACGGGGGCCCTGGCACTGAACGGGCTGTCCGGTGACGGGGAACGGAGGGTGGTGTCGTCGGCGAGCCAGCCGGTCCCCAGCGCGGAGGCAGCCGAGCCGGACATGCGGACGACCCTGGCGAGCGGCACCGACGCGGGAGTGCCGTGGCGGGTGTACATCGACGTGTGGAAGGCTCCGGCGGACACGGCGGAGGCCCGGGCCACCCTGGCGGCCATGGCGAAGTTCGGCGAGCACCCGCAGGACGTCTCCACAGCCTCCCAACTGGTGGGCAAGGTCGCGCACTTCGTGTACCGGGTCACCGGTGAAGAGGCGAAGACCACGCAGATCGGGAACTTGGTGCTACCCGAGGACGACGTCCTGACCGGCGGCGAGCACGGGACCGTCTCGCTCCCGCTGCTCCCAGGGGACGGCACGGCCGCCCCGCGACTGGTGTTCGGCCAGGTCGCCAAGACCGCCCGGGAGGTCACCTGCACCTGGAAGGACGGCACGTCCACCAAGGTCGGCCGTGCGTCCGCGGACACCGAGGCGAATGCCGACGTTCCGGTCATCCACAGCCTCAAGCACTCCCCCTACGACTGGTTCGCCATCCTGGCGCCGAAGTCCACCGAGTTGGAGGGGATCAAGGTCACGAAGTAGCTCAAGCGGGAGACCAACGCTCCGAGGGGCAGGAAAACCACGGCGACAACCCCGACGGGCACCACGTGACGAAGCGCATCGTTCCTCTGCACCAGGACATCGAGACGGGCACGCGAGGTTCCAGCCGGCACCGGCACCGGCGGTACGCCTGTCCACGAACTGACAGCGATCCGGTGACCCAGCGTCCAGCGCCCCCGCAGCTCACGCCGTGAGCGGTACGTCCAACGACGTCCGTACCGCCCGCGCCGCGCGGCACTGTGCGAAGCGCCGGAGCAGCAGTTCGGCCACCTCGGGCGCCGGGCCGAGCACGTCGGCCACCACCTCGGCACCGGCGCGCTCGGCGCCGGCGGCGATCCGGTCGGGCAGCCGGCCCGGCGCCAGCACGTACGGGGCCACGGCCACCTGCCGGGCCCCGTCGGCGCGCAGCGCCCGTACCGCTTCCTCGGTCCCGAGGACCGGGGTGAGCGGGGCTGCCGCGGAGGCGAACGCGGGTCGCACGGCGCACCAACCGGTGAGCCGCCACTCCCGCGCGATTGCTGCGATCACCGCGATCGCCTCCGGGTCTGAAGAGCCCGCCGAGGCCAACACGACCCCGGTCGAGCCGCGTTCGCCGGGACCCACCCCGGCCTCGGCCAGCCGCCGCTCCAGGGCGGCGGTCAGCAGCGCGGACGGGCCGAGCACCGCCGCCTGCCGCACCCGCAGGTGTGGCAGCGCGGTGCGGGCCTCGCCGAGCACGGCCGGGATGTCGGCCTTGGCGTGGAAGGCATGGGTGAGCAGCAGCGGCACCGCCACCACATCCCGTACCCCGTCGGCCGCCAGCCGCGACAGCACCTGTGACACGCTCGGCGCGCAGAAGTCGAGGTAGCCGACCTCCACCCGCAGCCCGGGCCGCAGCGACCTGACCCGAGCGGTGAGCTCGGTGACGGTCGCCGCGTGCCGCGGGTCGCGGCTGCCGTGCGCGATGATCACCAGTGCTGTCGCGTACATGTCCTGGCCCCTAGCGGTTGCTCGCCAGGAGGCCGCGGCTGCGCAGCACCCGACGCTCGATCGGCGCGAAGATCAACAGCTCGATGCCGATGCCCACGATGAGGATGAGCAGGATCGCCGCCAGCACCAGGGACATGTCCGAGTCGACCCGGGCCTGGTCCAGGAGTTGCCCGAGGCCGGTGCCGAGCTCGGGCGAGGTCGCGATGAGCTCGGCCGCCATCAGCGAGCGCCAGGAGAACGCCCAGCCCTGCTTGAGGCCGGCGATGTAGCCGGGCAGCGCGGCCGGCAGCAGGACGTGCCGTACGCCGGCAAACCCGGTGGCGCCGATGGTGCGGCCCGCGCGCAGGTACAGCGGCGGGATCTGGTCCACGCCCGCCACCAGACCGTTGGCGATCGAGGGCACCGCGCCCAGCAACACCACCGCGTAGATGGTGGAGTTGGTCAGCCCGAACCAGATGATCGCCGCCGGCACCCAGGCCACCGAAGGCAGCGACTGGAGCCCGGAGAGGATCGGCCCGATGGCCGCGCGGACGAACCGCACCCGCGCCACCAGCAGACCCAGCGGCGTGCCGATGAGCAGCGAGGCGGCGAAGCCCAGCGCGCCGCGCGAGACGCTCTCCCAGACGTAGCCGAGCAGCGTGCCGTCCAGCCACTTGTCCTGGAGGGCCCGTGCCACGTCGGCGGGGCTCGGCAGTTGGTAGTGCGGCTTGACCTCGAAGTGGTACGCGAGTTGCCAGCCGATGAGGACCAGGGCGACGGCCACCACCGGCGGCACCACCCGGTCGAGCAAGATCCGGGCCAGCGGCACCCGGGCCTTGGCGTGCGTCTCCAGGGCGTCCAGGCCGGCGCCGAGACCGGCGAGCTGGTCGGACGGGGCGTCGGCCACATCCGAGGCAGCCGCGGCAGTGCTCGTGGCGGTGCCCGCGGCAGGGCGGCCCGTGGCGGGACCCTTGGCGGCGTCCTTCCGCAGGCCGGTCCTGCCGGCTGGGCCGGCGGGCCCGTCCGCGGACGGCTCTGGGTCCCCTGGAGCTGCGGGGGAGTGGGTCTCAGTGTTGGCCATGGCGGCGGATCTCCCCACGGAGCTGCTCGGTGATCTCTACGGACAGGTCGGTCACGGCGCTGTCCTCGATGCGCCGCGGCTGCGGAAGGTCGACCTGCCACTCCCGGGCGATCCGCCCGGGACGTGAGGAGAGCAGCACGATGCGCTGGGCCAGCCGCACCGCCTCGCCGACGTTGTGCGTGACGAACAGCACCGAGACGTGCGTCTCGGACCAGATCCGCATCAGCTCTTCGTGCAGCACGTCCCGGGTGATGGCGTCGAGCGCGGCGAACGGCTCGTCCATCAGGAGCAGCTTGCTGTCCTGCGCCAGCGCCCTGGCCAGCGCCACCCGCTGGCGCATGCCGCCGGACAGCTCGTGCACCCGCTTGCCGTACGCGCCGTTCAGCCGCACCAGGTTCAGCAGCCGCTCGGCCTCCGGGCGGCGCTCGGCCCGCGGCAGCCCGCGCATCCGCAGCGCCAGTTCGATGTTCTTGCCGGCCGTCAGCCACGGGAACAGCGCGTGTTCCTGGAACATCAGGGCCGGCCGGCCGCCGGGCACCTCGATGGCCCCGACGGTCGGCTTGTCGAGCCCGGCGACCAGGTTCAGCAGGGTGGACTTGCCACACCCGGACGCCCCGAGCAGGCAGACGAACTCACCGGGTGCGACGTCCAGTGCGATGTCGTCGAGTACGTGTTGCTGGGCGCCGGGACGGCCGAACGACTTGGAGACGTGATCGATGCGTGCGGCGTAGCCGCTCGACCGTTCCGTCGTGACGGGCTGTTGGGTGAGCGTTGCGGTCATGGCGTCACCTCCTGGGAAAGGGGCCTGCGTTGCGGTGGGACGTGGGGGGCGGCGCGTGGGGGGTGGCAAGTAGCGTTGCGCTAGCTAGCGCCGAGCCCGGCGTCCTCCGCCTGGGGCTTCCCCTCGGCCTTGAGCACCTTGTTCAGCAGGGTGAGGTCGTAGATGCCGTCGAGCTTGGGCTTCTTCAACAGGCCCGCCTCGACGGCGTGTTGTGCCTCGTCCCGCAGCGTCTTGGCCAGCGGGTCGTTGGTGACGTCCACGTTTTTGAACGCCGGGTCCAGGACCTTGTCGTCCAACTGGCTCCCGGTCAGGTTCTTCAGGGCCGCGTTGACCTGCTTCTTCGCGGCGTCCGGGTTGGCCTTGATCCAGTCGTTGGTACGCACCGCCCCGCGCAGTACGGCCTCCACGACCTTCGGGTGCTCCTTCAGGAACTTCTGGGAGACGATCACGTTCGTGATGACGAACTTGCCGCCCTCCCACAGGTCACGCTCGTCGATGATGACCTTGCCGCCCTCGGCCACCAGCTTGGACGCGGTCGGCTCCGGCACCCAAGCGCCGTCGATCCCGCCCTGCTTGAAGGTGGTCGGGATCTCCTTGTTGTCCTGCCGGATCACCGACACGTCGCCCTTGCCGGTCTGGGCGTCGACGTCGTACCCCTTCTCGGACAGGTAGTTGAGCAGGGCGACGTCCTGCGTGTTGCCCTTCTGCGGGGTGGCGATCCGCTTGCCCTTGAGGTCTTCGGGCGTCTTGATCTTGTCGGGGTTGACGACCAGCGAGACGCCGCCGGAGGCGGAGCCGGAGATGATGCGCAGGTTCTGGCCGCCGGACTTGGTGTAGCCGTTGATGGCCGGCGAGGGGCCGATCCAGCCGATGTCGATCGAGCCCGCGTTCAGCGCCTCGATCTCGGAGGGCCCGGCGTTGAAGGTGAACGGCTTGATCTCGGTGCCGCCCAACTCCTTCTGGATCAGGCCCTCCTGGATGCCGACCAGGGGCGTGGCGTGCGTGACGTTGGCGAAGTAGCCGATCCGCACCGAGTCCAGGCCGTCGAGCTTGGCGCCCTCTGCCTTGGCCGCGGGCTTCTTGCCGTCGTCCTCCTTCTCCGACCCGTAGCCGCAGGCGCCGAGCACGCCGATCAGCAACGGAACGAGGGCGGCGGCGCCTATGCGGTGGCGGGCGCCCCGACGGGCGCGTGATGCGGGAAGGGCAGACACAGAGGTGGTTCCTCTCAGCGAGCCGGGGTACGCCTCACGGCGGTCCCGGCGGTGGTTCCGGTGCACGGAAGGTGACGGTCCCGGCCGGACGGCCGGGGGCGCGGGGGGTGGCAGCGGTCGGGGCGGTCAGCACACACATCGCCCGACACCGCCCTGCCCACTGCCGAGTGCGCCGCTGCCCACGCGCCCGCCCTCCTTGGCGAACGTGGAATACGCCTCGCCTGCCACGTCACACACCCCGTTCCGCATCACCCACGGGCGCCGTGCCCGCACCGGCGAACGCCTCGCCGGACATGCCGGCGGTCAGCGTGGTGCCGTCCGCCGGGTCGATCAGAAGGAAAGAACCAGTACGCCGGGACGCCGCGTACGCGTCGAGCGCCAGCGGCTCCGCGGTCCGCAGCACCACCCGGCCGATGTCATTGGCCACCAACTCGCCGGGCGCCGGGTGCTGGGACAGATCGTCCAGGGCCAGCCGCGAGGGGATGTCCTTCACGATGGCCTTGACCGTACGGGTGGTGTGCTTGAGCAACACCCGGTCGCCGACCCGCAGCGGCCG
Source organism: Streptomyces sp. HSW2009 (assembly GCF_040240285.1). Taxonomy (NCBI): domain Bacteria; kingdom Bacillati; phylum Actinomycetota; class Actinomycetes; order Kitasatosporales; family Streptomycetaceae; genus Streptomyces; species Streptomyces sp. HSW2009. The sequence goes on from NZ_JBEHZD010000088.1 coordinate 11,870, forward strand.
GTCCGCCACGTGGCACACCGTCGCCGCCACGTCCTGGGTGGGGCTCGGGGCCGTCGCCGCCGGCGCGATCAGATCGCCCCGCGAGACGTCGATGTCGTCCGCGAGCCGCAACGTCACCGACTGCGGCGCCCACGCCGCGTCCACCGGGTCGCCGAGCGCGTCGATGCCCTCGATCACGCTGCTGCGCCCGGACGGCAGCACCACCACCTGCTGGCCCACGTGCAGCACGCCCGAGGCGACCTGCCCCGCGTAGCCGCGGTAGTCGGGGTGCTCGGCGGACTGCGGGCGGATCACGTACTGCACCGGGAAGCGGGCCACATCGCGCGCCGGGTCGGCCACCACCGGCACCGTCTCCAGGTGTTCGAGCACCGTGGGGCCGCCGTACCAGTCCATGTTGGCCGACGGCGTCACCACGTTGTCGCCGGCCAGCGCGGAGATCGGGATGGCCGTGCACCACGGGTCGCCGCCAGGCCCCGCCGTGCTCCAGCCGGGCACGCCCAGCGAGGCCGCGTACGCCGTGAACTCCTGCGCGATCGCCGCGAACACCGGCTCCGCGTAGTCCACCAGGTCCATCTTGTTCACCGCGAGCACCACGTGCGGCACCCGCAGCAGCGCGGCCACCGCCGCATGTCTGCGGGTCTGCTCCACCACGCCGTTGCGCGCGTCCACCAGCACCACGGCCAGCTCGGCCGTGGAGGCGCCGGTGACCATGTTGCGGGTGTACTGCACGTGCCCCGGCGTGTCGGCGAGGATGAACCGGCGCCGCGCGGTGGCGAAGTAGCGGTACGCCACGTCGATGGTGATGCCCTGCTCGCGCTCGGCGCGCAGCCCGTCCGTCAGCAGGGCCAGGTCGGGCCCCTCCTTGCCGCGGTGCCGCGAGGCGTGCTCGACCGCTTCGAGCTGGTCGGCCAGGACCGACTTGGAGTCGTGCAGCAGCCGCCCCACCAGCGTGGACTTCCCGTCGTCCACGCTGCCCGCGGTCGCGAAGCGCAGCAGCGAGGCGGCCGGCGCGCGCTCGGTCGGCCCGGGCTGACCGGTGATGATGCTCGTCATTAGAAGTACCCCTCGCGCTTACGGTCTTCCATCGCGGCCTCGGACAGCTTGTCGTCGGCCCGCGTGGCGCCCCGCTCGGTCAGTCTGGATGCGGCTATTTCCGCGATGACCTGGGAAATGGTGGCCGCGTCCGAGTCCACGGCACCGGTGCAGGACATGTCGCCCACGGTGCGGTAGCGCACCAGGCGCCGCTCGATCCGCTCGCCCTCGCGCGGCCCGCCCCACTCGCCGGGCGCCAGCCACATGCCGGACCGGGAGAACACCTCGCGCTCGTGCGCGTAGTAGATCGCCGGCAGGTCGATCTTCTCCCGCTCGATGTACTGCCACACGTCCAGCTCGGTCCAGTTCGACAGCGGGAAGACCCGGACGTGCTCGCCGGCGGAGTGCCGCCCGTTGTAGAGCTGCCACAGCTCGGGGCGCTGGCGCCGCGGGTCCCAGCCGCCGAACTCGTCACGCAGCGAGAACACCCGCTCCTTGGCGCGCGCCTTCTCCTCGTCGCGCCGCCCGCCGCCGAAGACCGCGTCGAACCGGTTCTTCTCGATCGCGTCGAGCAGCGGCACCGTCTGGAGCGGGTTGCGGGTGCCGTCCGGCCGCTCGCGGAGCTGCCCGCGGTCGATGAACTCCTGCACCGAGGCCACGTGCAGCCGCAGCCCGTGCTCCTCGACGGTGCGGTCCCGGTAGTCGATGACCTCGGGGAAGTTGTGCCCGGTGTCCACGTGCAGCAGCGCGAAGGGCACCGGCGCCGGCGTGAACGCCTTCAGCGCCAGGTGCAGCATCACGATGGAGTCCTTGCCGCCGGAGAACAGGATCACCGGCCGCTCGAACTCGCCCGCCACCTCGCGGAAGATGTGCACCGCCTCGGACTCCAGGGCGTCCAGGTGCGCGAGTGCGTACGGGTTGTCGGCGTCCTCGCCGACCGATGCGGGGGGTGTCATGGGGGGCTCCTCCAGGTCGCAGTGTGGGTCGTTCGCCGTGCGTGCGCCGCTCACACCATCCCCCGCTTGGCCAGCAGCGCATGCAGCGCCGCCGCGGACTCGTGCACGCCCTGCCGGTGCGTCTCGATCCGCAGGTCCGGGTCGGCGGGCGCCTCGTACGGGTCGTCCACACCGGTCAGCCCGGAGATCTCGCCCGCCGCCTGCTTGGCGTACAGGCCCTTCACATCACGCTCCGAGCACACCTCGACCGGGGTCGCCACGTGGACCTCCAGGTACGACGTGCCCGCCGCCCGGTGCCGCTCGCGCACCGCCGCCCGGCTGTCCGCGTACGGGGCGATCACCGGGACCAGCGCGATCACCCCGTGCGAGGCCAGCAGTTCGGCCACGAAACCGATGCGCTGCACGTTGGTGTGCCGGTCGGCGCGGGTGAAGCCGAGGCCGGCGGAGAGGAACTCGCGGATCTCGTCGCCGTCCAGCACCTCCACCCGGTGGCCCTCGCCGGACAGCCGCTCGGCCAGCGCGTACGCGATCGTCGTCTTGCCCGCACTGGGCAGACCGGTGAGCCACACCGTCGCACCGGTGTGCCGGGCGGTGTCGGTGCCGCGCCCGCTCGGTGTGGCCGTGGTCATCGGTGGCTCCTGGGGTATGTGTGTGTCCGTCATCAGCCGTGCAGTCCGCATTCCGTCTTGCCGCGGCCGGCCCAGCGGCCGGCCCGCGCGTCCTCGCCCGCCAGCACCCGCCGGGTGCACGGGGCGCAGCCGATGGAGGTGTATCCGTCCATCAGCAGCGGGTTGGTCAGGACGCCGTGCTCGGCGACGTAGTCGTCCACGTCGCGCTCGGTCCAGCGGGCGATCGGCGAGAGCTTCACCTTGCCGCGCCGCGCGTCCCACCCGACCACCGGCGTGCCCGCCCGGGTGGGCGACTCGTCGCGGCGTAGCCCGGTCGCCCACGCGTCGTACCCCGCGAGGCCGCTCTCCAGCGGGGCGACCTTGCGCAGCGCGCAGCACAGGTCAGGGTCCCGGTCGTGCAGCAACGGCCCGTACTCGGCATCCTGTTCGGCGACCGTCTGGCGCGGGGTGAGGGTGATCAGACTGACGTCCATCACCGCCTCCACCGCGTCCCGGGTGCCGATGGTCTCCGGGAAGTGGTACCCGGTGTCGAGGAAGACCACGTCCACGCCGGGACGCACCCGGGCGGCCAGATGGGCCACGACCGCGTCCGCCATCGACGAGGTCACGCAGAAGCGCGCCCCGAAGGTCTCCACGCCCCAGCGCAGGATCTCCAGCGCCGACGCGTCCTCAAGCTCCCGACCGGCCCGCTCGGCCAACTCCTTGAGCTCGGCCGCCGTACGTCCTTCGGTCGTCGTCATGTCGCACCACCCCTCTCCCCGGTCCCTTCGGCATCCCGCCGCAGACCGGTGGCTAGCAGTCCAAGGAACGACAGCCGAAACGCACGGTTGCAGGACGCGCATTCCCAGGCGCCGGGGCCTTCCGCGGACGGGCGCAGATCCTCGTCGCCGCAGTACGGACAGTAGAATGGCGCGGCCCGCTCGCTCACGACAGGTCTCCTTCGGCCGCACGTGCGGCCCACTGTGCGAACCGCTCGCCCTCGGTGCGCTGCTCCTGGAAGCGGGTCAGCAACCGCTCGACGTAGTCGGGGAGTTCGGCCGAGGTCACCTTCAGACCGCGCACCTTGCGGCCGAACCCGGCGTCGAGCCCGAGCGCGCCGCCCAGGTGCACCTGGTAGCCCTCGACCTGCTGGCCGTCGGCGTCGGTCACCAACTGGCCCTTGAGCCCGATGTCGGCGACCTGGATGCGGGCGCAGGCGTTGGGGCAGCCGTTGATGTTGATGGTCAGCGGCTCGTCGAAGTCCGGCATCCGGCGCTCCAACTCGTCGATGAGCGCCGCGCCGCGCGCCTTGGTCTCGACGATGGCCAGCTTGCAGAACTCGATGCCGGTGCAGGCCATGGTGCCGCGCCGGAAGGTCGACGGCTTGACCTGGAGCTCCAGCGCCTCCAGGGCGGCGACCAGGGACTCCACCCGGTCCTGCGCCACGTCCAGGACGATCATCTTCTGCTCGGCGGTGGTCCGCACCCGCCCCGAGCCGTGCTCCGTGGCCAGCTCGGCGATCTTGGTCAGCGTCGCGCCGTCCACCCGGCCCACGCGCGGCGCGAAACCGACGTAGTACTGGCCGTCCTGCTGCCGGTGCACGCCCACGTGGTCGCGCCAGCGCTCGGCCGGCTCGTCGGGCGCGGGCCCGTCGGTCAGCTTGCGCCCCAGGTACTCGTCCTCAAGGACCTGCCGGAACTTCTCCGCGCCCCAGTCGGCCAGCAGGTACTTCATCCGGGCCCGGTTGCGCAGCCGGCGGTAGCCGTAGTCGCGGAAGATGGAGATGACGCCGCCGAAGACGTCCGGCACCTCCTCCAGCGGGACCCAGGCGCCCAGTCGCACGCCGAGCTTGGGGTTGGTGGACAGCCCGCCGCCCACCCACAGGTCGAAGCCGGGGCCGTGCTCGGGGTGGCGCACGCCGACGAAGGCCACGTCGTTGATCTCGTGCACCACGTCGAGCAGTGGCGACCCGGAGACCGCGGTCTTGAACTTGCGCGGCAGGTTCGAGTACGCCGGGTCGCCGATGTAGCGGCGGTGGATCTCGTCGATCGCCCAGCTTCCGTCGATGATCTCGTCCTCGGCGATGCCGGCGACGGGCGAGCCGAGGATGGTGCGCGGGGTGTCGCCGCACGCCTCGGTCGAGGACAGGCCGACGGCTTCGAGGCGGCGCCAGATCTCCGGCACGTCCTCGATCCTGATCCAGTGGAACTGGATGTTCTGCCGGTCGGTGATGTCGGCCGTGCCGCGGGCGAACTCCTGCGATATTTCGCCGATCACCCGCAGTTGGTCGGTGGTGAGCCGGCCGCCGTCGATGCGGACCCGCATCATGAAGTAGCTGTCGTCCAACTCCTCCGGCGCGAGGACGGCCGTCTTGCCGCCGTCGATGCCGGGCTTGCGCTGGGTGTACAGGCCCCACCAGCGCATCCGGCCGCGCAGGTCGGCGGGGTCGATCGAGTCGAAGCCGGCCCTGGCGTAGATCGTCTCAATGCGTGTCCGCACGTTGAGACCGTTGTCGTCCTTCTTGACCTGCTCGTTGCCGTTGAGCGGAGTGCGGTGGCCCATCGCCCACTGGCCCTCGCCGCGGTGGCGGCCCGCCTTGCGGCGGGGCGCTGCGGTGGGGGCGCCTTGGGCCGAAGTCTGGGGGCGTTCGGGATTGGCGGCCATGGCGGTGTGTCCTTCTGGGCAGCTCGGGCGGGACGGCGTGCGTCGAGCGGGTGAGGCGGGCGTGACGGGATGGCGGGGCGCACGGACGGGCCCCGCACGGGCAGAGCAGTTCGCGCTGAACTCTCGCTTGCGCAGGAAGAGTCGCCGGCAGCTCGACCGGACCGCACGCGACCCCCTGCGGGCGGGCGCGCGGCGCGAGCGGAGCGGGCCCCGGGACGGGGTGGTCGGGAGGTCTACGGATCGAGCGCGTCCGCGACGGTGGGGACGGCCAAAAATGCGGTGGTGCTGCGCTGTCAGCCCGCGGGACAGATGGCGCTGGACAGGCGGCCGAGGTCGACGTGGCGTCGACTCACCAAGGCAATTCCAGCTCTAGACATGACGGAAGCGTGGCATGGGCCTCTCGCGAGCGTCCACCATTGTCCAACATGTGGGCGATCGAGTCTCGATTTGTGAGACGCTAGGGAGTCGCTCACATGGGTGAACCCGATTTACGGACCTTGCCGAGACGATCGCTCTACGCGCTGGTAGGGGCCTCGTACGCGCCCGCCCAGGGCCCCGGATTCACAGGTTCCGGTTCTTCGGTTGTGAGCGTCTTGTAGACGCCGAAGCCCCGCCTTCGGTAGTTGTCGAGCGCGTACGGACCATCCTTGGAGCAGGTTTGCAACCACACCCGGCGGGTGGGCGCGAGATTCGGCCATCGCTGGGCCAGATCCCAGGCCCGGGCGACGCCCACGGACAACAGATGTCCACCGATGCCCCGCCCGCGGAAGGCCGGAAGTAGACCGAAGTAGGTGAGCTCGACGGACCCGTCGGGAGTGTTCGCCATTTCGACGTAGCCGGCGGGCGTCCCCGCTTCGTAGGCCACCCAGGTCTCCACGCCGGGCCGGCCGAGGAACGCCTGCCACTGGGCGTACGACCAGCCCAGCCGGTCGATCCAGGCGTTGTCCCCGCCCACGGCGGTGTACAGGAAGCGGCTCAGCTCCGGGCTCGGCACGCCCGCCCGGGCCACCTGCACGCCGCTGCCGGTCCCCGGTGGGCGGGCGGGGGAGAGGTCCGTCGCTGCGGTCTGCTCCAAATACCAGGTGGTCACGGTCGTCGTCACCCCGCCAGCCAACCATGCGCACACTTTCCGCCGACGGTCGGCCCAGGTCACCCGGCAGGGAGGGGCGACCAGGGCAGATACGGTGAAGAGGTGCAGCCAGCGAACGAATCCCCCAGTCGGCCAGCCGGCCGGCTGCACAGGGCCAGGGCCCTGTCGCAGCACGTCTCCAAGCGCAGGATGGCGTGGCTGCTGCTGAAGGACACCGTCAACTCCTGCATGGAATACCGGGTCACCGGGCTCGCCGCAGAGGCGGCCTTCTTCACGCTGCTCTCGCTGCCGCCGCTGCTGCTCGGCCTCATCGGGCTGCTCGGCTACCTCGACGCCTGGACCAACACCGAGACCGTCGCCTCCATACGGGACAACATCCTGGAGGCGTCGGGCACGGTCCTGTCCGACAAGGGCGTCAGCGACATCGCCAGACCCCTGCTCGACGACGTCATCGAGGGCGGCAGACCCGACGTGATCTCGCTCGGCTTCGGCATCGCCCTGTGGTCCGGATCACGCGCGGTCAACGTCTTCGTCGACACCATCACCATCATGTACGGCCTCGAAGGCCACCGCGGCATCGTCAAGACCCGGCTGCTGGCCTTCCTGCTGTACCTGGTCGCGCTGGTGGTCGGGGCGGTGGCGCTGCCGCTGATGGTGGTCGGCCCCGACGCCATGGTGCAGATCTTCCCGGGCAGCGCGGGCACCGTGCGCATCCTGTACTGGCCCGTCGTGATCCTGCTCTCGATCGCCTTCCTGACCACGCTCTACCACGTGTCGGTGCCGGTCAGATCGCCCTGGCGGGAGGACATCCCGGGCGCGCTGATCGCCCTCACCATGTGGGTGCTGGGCAGCTTCCTGCTCCGCATCTACCTCACCCAGACCGTCGAGGGCCCCACCATCTACGGCTCGCTGGCGGCCCCGGTCGCGGTGCTGCTGTGGATCGGGGTCTCCGCGTTCGCGGTGCTGGTGGGCGCCGCGGTCAACGCCTCGCTGGACCGGGTCTGGCCGTCGGTGGCGACGGCCGCGGCCCGCGAGGAGCGCGAACGCGAGCGGCGCCGGGCGGCGGCCCGAGCCTTCGCCGAGGCGTCCGCGCTCGCGGACGACGAGGACGGCGCCGACGCCGCACCGCCGTCGGAGTTCCCCGAGC
>NZ_JBEHZD010000880.1:0-2078 GCF_040240285.1 Streptomyces sp. HSW2009
GCTCTTCGGACCGCTCCCACAGGCGGCGGCCGGTCTCCGGGTCGAGGGCCGGGGGCCGCCCCCCCGCCCCCCCCCCCCGGCCCCCCCCCGGCCCCCCGCCCCCGCCGGGCCGGGCCCCCCCCCGCGGGGCGCGCGAGGGCGCGGCTGCACCCCGTCCCCCGTCCCCCCCGTCCTGGCCTGCCACCGCCCAGTGGTCGGCCACTGCCCCAACCCGCCGCAGCGAAGGCATCGCGCGCGGGCATGCGCGCGCGAGGGGACGGCGTACGGCGTACTCCGCACCGAGCCGTACGGCGCGGCAGCGGGAGCCTCGGTGGCGGGCCGCGGTGGCGCGCCTCGCGCGGGGCCGATGGACGGGCCCGGTCCCGGTCCCGTGGGGTGGGGCACTCTTTCGGGTGAGAGAGGTCCGGCCCCATATCCAATGCAAAGCCACTTCTAGCCCGATTCTGGGGTGATATTCCCCGATCCTGGGCGCAATGCCAGCCGTTCGGCGGTAGGAAGATGACTGCGCGCCACTCCCGAACCTGGCCACGCGCCGCCCCGATCGGGCGGGCCGACGGCCGGGTCGACCACCACGGCCACCCGCCGCGCGCGGCTCGGGGAGCCGAACGGAGCCCGCCGCTCCGGCCGCCCGACCACCGCCGCGGCCACGGCGTCGGCCTCGTCCGGACCGGCACGCAGCAGCGACACCCAGCGACTCACCAGCCGCGGCGCGATGCGGCGGCCCGTACGGCGCGCGGGGCGTGGCGGATGGGGCTCGGTGCGCGGTGCGGCGCAGTGCGTGGTGGACACACCGCCAGCCGCGTACGGGCCACGGCGCGTACGGACCGGGCGCGTACGGACCCTGCACGCCAGGGCCAGGCACGTACGAACCCGGCGCATACGGGCCGCGGCGCCCGTACCGCGGGCAACGGCGAGGCGGCGAGGCGGTGCCAGCCGAAACCGGGCTTGCACCAAGCAACACCGAGCAACACCGAGCAACATCCCGCGACACCGAGCAACCCACGGAGGTGACCCGATAACCAACCGATCGCGGAGCAGTCACCAACGGTCCCGAGCCACCCGCCACGGCCCGTCCCGGGCCACAAACGATCACACCCACCCCCACACCCGCCACCCCCACACCCGCCACATCCACACCCACCCGCCCCCGCACCCACCGAGCCCGTGCCACCCACCCCGCATCCGACCGGCAGAACCACGAGATCCCGCAATGAACCGGCAGAGACCGCACAAAAGAGGCACAACCATCGAGAGTGCAGAGAGCGCAGAGAGCGGGCAGCAGCGGCGCCGCGCCGCAGCCGGCCAGTCAGCACAGAGCCAGCCAGAACGCAGGGAGTTCACGGGTGAGTCAGCCGGAGATGCGACCCGAAGGACTTCCGTGCGGCGAAGGTGGGGCGCACGGGATGGGCGGGGCGGGCAGGGCCGATGCGCCGGGTGGGACGGACGGGGCAGATAGCGGCCCCGGCACTCCCGGCACTCCCGGCGGGCCCAGCGGACCCGGCGCACCAGCAGGCCCCGGCGGCCCCGGCGGCCCGGGCGGCCCCGACGGACCCGGTGGCCCCGGCGGCCCGGGTGGACCCGGTGGACCCGACAGCCCCGGCGGCCCCGAGGACGGGGCGGGCGCCGAGCACGGCGCGCAGTCGCCCGGGCAGGAGCCAGCCGCATCCCCGTACGCGCGCGGGCGCGTTGGCCGGTGGGGCAGACGGGGCGCCGGCGGCGGGCGCGGGGCGGTGCGGCGGACCGCGGAGCGGCCCCCCGACCTGTCGGCCCGGCCGATTCCGCGCGGCGACTGGGGCGACCCGCCGGAGCGGCTCGACGAGTTGTACCGGTGGGCCGAGGAGGGGGCGCTGCGGGTGGCCGACTGGTACCTGGCCGACCGGGCCTGGAAGCGGCGCGGGGCGCGCGCCCGGCGCGCCCGCGGCGCCCCCGCCCCCCCCCCCCGCCCGGGGGGGGGGGGGGGGGGGGGCCGGGCCGGGGGGGGGGGCGGCACGGGCTGCGAGGGGCCCGGCGCCGGGGGTGGAACGGGCGGTGGAACGGCTGGGTGGGCTTACGCGAATGCGTTACGCGTCGGGTTCCGG
>NZ_JBEHZD010000881.1:0-2077 GCF_040240285.1 Streptomyces sp. HSW2009
GGTGGTGACCCGTTCCACCAGGGACCGTGCCTGGGCCCGCAACGCCTCACCGCTACGCGCCGACACCAGCCACGGCACGGCGCCGTCGTCGTGCGTGGGGCCGAGCGGTGCGGGGGGTTGTGGTGCCTGTTCCAGGACGAGGTGGGCGTTGGTGCCGCTGATGCCGAACGAGGAGACGGCTGCCCGGCGCGGCCGGTCCGCCTCCGGCCATGCGGTCGGCTCGGACAGCAGCCGGATTTCCCCGGCCGCCCAGTCGATCTTCGACGAGGGTGTGTCGATGTGCAGCGAGGCGGGTAGCAGGCCGTGCTGCATGGCCTTCACCATCTTGATGACGCTGGCCACGCCGGCCGCTGCCTGGGTGTGTCCGATGTTGGACTTGATGGAGCCCAGCCACAGGGGCTGGCCTTCGGGCCGGTCCTGGCCGTACGTGGCGAGCAGGGCCTGAGCCTCGATCGGGTCACCCAGGGTCGTACCCGTGCCGTGCGCCTCCACCGCGTCCACCTCGGCCGCGGTGAGGTGGGCGTTGGCGAGGGCCTGGCCGATGACCCGCTGCTGCGAGGGCCCGTTCGGGGCGGACAGGCCGTTGCTCGTACCGTCCTGGTTGACGGCCGAACCACGGAGGACGGCGAGCACCTGGTGCCCGTTGCGCTGGGCGTCAGACAGCCGCTCCAGCAGGACGAGACCGGCCCCCTCGCCCCACACCATGCCGTCGGCGGCATCCGCGAACGGCTTGCACCGGGCGTCAGGCGCGAGCCCGCGCTGTCGCGAGAACTCCACGAAGGCGCCCGGCGTGGCCATCACGGTGACACCGCCGGCCAGCGCCAGACTGCACTCACCCTGGCGCAGCGCCTGAGCCGCCAGATGCATCGCCACCAGCGACGACGAGCAGGCCGTGTCCACCGTCACCGCCGGGCCCTCAAGCCCGAAGGAGTACGCGATGCGTCCGGTGACCACGCTGCCGATGTTCCCGGTGGCCACGTAACCCTCGACGTCGCTGGCCGTGTCGCCGGTGAGCGACAGGTAGTCCTGCGAGGTGACGCCGGCGAACACACCCGTGTTGCTGCCGTGCAGCGCCTCGCGGTCCAGGCCGGCGTTCTCGAAGGTCTCCCAGGCTGTCTCAAGGAGGAGCCGCTGTTGGGGGTCCATGGCCAGCGCCTCGCGCGGGCTGATCCCGAAGAAGCCGGCGTCGAACTCGGCCGCGTCGTGGAGGAAGCCCCCCTCACGGACGTAGCTGGTGCCGTGGTGCTCGGGGTCGGGGTGGTAGAGCGCGGCCAGGTCCCAGTTCCGGTTGGTGGGCATCTCGCTGATCGCGTCCCGCTGGGCCACCACCAGGTCCCACAACTCCTCCGGGGAACCCACCTCACCCGGGTAGCGGCAGGCCATGCCCACGATCGCGATCGGCTCGTCCTGGGCCGCCGCGCTGGCCACCGGGGTGGCTGCGGCGCCCTGCTGGCCGGTGAGCTCGCCGCGAAGGAAGCGCGCCAGCGCGGTCGGCGTGGGGTGGTCGAAGATGAGTGCAGGTGACAGGTCGAGGCCGGTGGAGGTGGCCAACTGGTTCCGCAGCTCGACCGCGGTCAGCGAGTCGAAGCCCATCTCCTGGAACGGCTGGGCCGCCGGAATCGACTCCGGGTTCGCATGCCCCAAGATGGCCGCGGCCAGCGTCTGGATGTGCTCCACGACCACCGTGAGCTGGGCTGTCGGATCGGCGCCGGTGAGTCGCTGGCGCAGCGCGCTGGTCGCCCCCGGTGCCTCAGCACCCACCTGCGGGGCGGTGGTGGACGGCATCAGGTCGGCGAGGAGGGGGCTCGGCCGGTGTGCGGTGAAGCTGGCCGGGAACTTCGCCCAGTCGATGTCCGCGATGGTCACCGTGGCGTCGTCCTGCCCGAGCGCGTGCTGGAGCGCCTTGACGGCCAGCTCCGGATCGAGTGGTGCCATGCCGCGCCGGCGGTAGAAGTCGACGGCCGTCTCGTCCGCCGCCATGCCCGCATCGGCCCATGGGCCCCAGGCGATGCTGGTGGCGGGGAGGCCGAGGGCGCGGCGGTGTTCGGCGAGTGCGTCGAGGTAGGTGTTGGCGGCG